>NZ_JBSGFQ010000073.1:0-52493 GCF_053603495.1 Nonomuraea sp. NPDC004186
GCCGGCTCCCCGACCGGCTCGGGCGCCTCTTCAGCGCGGCACGAGGTCAGCGGGCCGTGGCGGCCTCGTACAGCTCCAGGTAGCGCTCCGCCATGACGGACGGCGAGAACCGGCGGCGGGCCTCTCTGCGGCACTCCTCCGGGTCGATCTCGTCCACCCGCAGCACCCACTCCGCCAGCTCCGCCTCGGAGTCGGCCAGGAAGCCGGTGCGGCCGTGGTCGATGATCTCGGGCAGGCAGCCGCGGCGCAGCCCGACCGGCGGCACCCCGAGCGCGAGTGCCTCGACGACGGCCGTGCCGCCGGGCTCGTCCCACTGGATGGGGAAGAGCGCGGCCCTGGCCTTCGCGTAGAGCTGATCCCTGGCCTCGCCGCCCACGGCGCCGACCCACCTGACCAGCTCCCCGTCGAGGTACCGGGCCACCTGGTCGAGGTGGTAGCGGACGTCGGGATGGCTGTGCAGGGGGTGGTACGGGTTCTGGACCACGTCGTCCAGCTCGGCGGGGGTGTTGCGGCCGCTGACCGGCCCCGCCAGGATCAGCGGGAGCCCCAGCTTCTGGCAGATCCTGGCCGCCACGTGCTGGCCCTTGAGCCCGCAGATCCGGCCCATGACCAGCATGTACTCGCCCCGATCGACCCGCAGGTCTCGGTCGGCGAGCGGGCTGGCCAGGTAGACGGCCCCGAGGGAGGCCGCCCGCAGGGCGTCGGGGGCGCGGGCGAGCTGCGACTCCGAGACGCCGTTGACCGCGATCGACGGCGGGAACGCGCCGTAGAACGCGGGATGCTTGCGCAGGTCCCAGTGCAGGGTGTGCAGGACGGGAGGCCCGCCGAACGCCGACAGGACCGCCGGCCCGACCACCTCGACGTGGTCGTGGACGAGGTCGATGTCGCCGCGGGCGCGCAGCTCGGCCGCCACCCTGGCCTGGTGGGCGTGCGCGATGCCCATGACCTGGTTGTACGGCTTCTGCAACTCGGTGAACTGGCCGTCGTCGTACACGCTGATCAGCTCGTCCACCTCGAGCGTGCTGGACCCGACGGAGGCCAGGACGACCTCCACGCCGCGCTCGCGCAGCGCGGGCACCAGCGTGGCCACGACGTTCTCGATCCCGCCGTAGCCGGGGGGCGGGACCGCGAGCCACGGCCCCGCGTTGACCAGGACTTTCATGCCACATCCTCCTCTTGTACGAGGGAGGCGAGCGGAGGTCGCTCCGCCACGGCCACGTCCACCAGGTCCGCCCCGTCGATCCCGAACTGCAGCATCGTGTGCGCGGGGCGCTGAGCCGCCAGTACGCGCCCCTGGCGCTCCAGGCGGGACCAGGCGGTGAGCATGATCTGCCCGGCCATCCGGCCGAGCGCGCTCATCGACTGGTGCGTGTGCGTACGGCTGCCCAGGTCCACCTGGGCCATCGCGTCCAGGCCGACGAGCTGGAGCAGGTCGACGAGGAGGCCGAACTCCACCCCGTACTCGGTGACGAAGGGCACCTGCTCCAGGACCTCGCGCCTGGCCGCGTACTCTCCGCCGAGCGGCTGGGCGAACCCGGCCAGCTCCGGCCAGAACATATTGATCAAGGGTCGGGCGACCAGCTCGGTCACCCGGCCGCCCGCGGCGCGGCGAACCACGCCGTCCTCGCCCGTGAACGGACGTTCGTAGGTCGCCTTGACGAAGCTGATGTCACTGTCCACCAGCAGCGGCCCCACCAGGCCGGACACGAAGTGGGCGCCGAAGTTGAGCAGATCGGCGTCCACGAACACGACGATGTCGCCCCTTGAGGCGGCCAGCCCCTTCCACAGCGCCTCCCCCTTGCCCGTCAAGGGCGGCAGGTGGGAGAGCACCTGGTTCTGCGCCACCACGCGGGCGCCCGCCTCGCGGGCGCGTTCGGCGGTGGCGTCGATCGAGTTGGAGTCGACGACGAGGATCTCGTCGACGAGCGGAACCCGTTCGACGAGGTCGCGGCGGATCACACGGACGATGTCACCCACTGTGCGCTCTTCGTCACGAGCGGGCAGGATGACACTTACCGTGGTGGATCCCTTGGCCAGCATCAGGGCGTCGACCGGCCACTCGGCTGTCGTGCTCGAGTGCGGACCGTACCATTCCTGGATTCTGGCCAAGGCACGCAGGTTTCTCTCCATGCAGTAAGCCCCGATCTCACGAGGTCACGACTTCTGCCCGATCTATGCGCCTTTGAACCTCTTTGTTTGATGGCGATCAGATGTGGCATATGCCGGAATGTGTCCCCAATGACCCGCGTCGGCATCATCGGTGCCGGAAATGTCGCCGCTCGCCACGCAGATGTACTGTCCGGCTTCCCAGATGTCTCGATCGCGGGAATCGCCGACATTGATCTCCACAGGGCCGAGGCTTTGGCCTCCCAGCACGGCGCCCCCGCCTATGGTGACCATGCCGACCTACTCAGCGCCGGCGGTCTCGATGCTGTTTACGTCTGTGTGCCTCCTTTCGCGCACGGCACCCCCGAACATGATGTTCTGGCGTGTAATCTACCGTTTTTTGTGGAAAAACCCCTTTCGCTCGACCTCCAAACCGCAGAAAACATCGCGTCCGAAATCGAACGGAGATCGCTGCCGACCGCGGTCGGCCATCACTGGCGTTATCTCGACATCATCGAACACGCCCGTGACCTGCTCGCGGAGCGCCCCGTACGGCTCGCCCTGGGCCACTGGCTGGACAAGGTGCCGCCGGTCGCCTGGTGGCTGAATCCGAACATGTCCGGCGGCCAGATCGTCGAGCAGGCCGTCCACGTGCTCGACCTCGCCCGGGTCCTGGTGGGCGAGGTGTCGATGGTGCACGCCGTCCCCGCCGCCAACCACAGCGACGGCGAGGTGGACCGGGCCACGGCGGCGGTCCTGCGCTTCGCCGACGGCGCGGCCGGGCTGCTGGCCACCTCCTGCCTGCTCACCCAGAAGCACCGGGTGGGGCTGGAGGTGTGCGCCGACGGCCTCGCGCTGGAGCTCAGCGAGACGCGGCTGCTGGTGGACGGCCGGCGGGTGATCGAGGACGACGGCCAGGCGAAGACGCGCGTGGACCGGGAGTTCATCAACGCGGTGCAGGGTAAGGACGCCGACGTACGCGTACCGTACGGGGAGGCGCTGCGGACGCACCGCCTGGCGCTGGCCCTCGCACAGTCCGCGGCGGAACGGAGGCCGGTGGTGCTGGATGACAGCGACGGACCCCAGCGACCGAGCCGCCGAACGGAGTGAGGCCATGGGCACAGTCCTGAGTATCGAGGCGCCGGGCGAGGTTCGCCTGGTCGAGGAGAAGTTGCCGGGCATTCCCGAGGGTGGGTTCATGCTGGCCACCACCCACAGCGGGGTCTCGGCCGGGACCGAGCTGACCTACGTCAAGGGCACCAACCCGTACCTGTCCTCGACCTGGGACCCGGCGCTCGGGCTGTTCGCCGACGGCACGCCGTCGATCGCCTACCCGGTGCGCGGCATCGGCTACATGCAGGTCGGCCTGGTGGTCGAGACGCGTACACGGGCCGTGAGCGAGGGTGCGCTGGTCGCGATGTGTTACGGACATCGCACGGCGTACGTGGCGGACCCGATGGCCGACCGGTTCGTGGAGCTGCCGGACGACCTCGACCCCATGCTCGGCGTCTACGTCGCCCACATGGGCCCGATCTGCGCCAACGGCCTCCTGCACGCCGCGCACGACCTGCACGGCCCGGCCGTGCAGCGGCTCGGTGACGGCGTGCGCGGGCGGCGGGTCGCGGTCGTGGGAGCGGGCGTGGTGGGGCTGCTGACGGCGTGCTTCGCGATGGCCTGCGACGCGGCCGAGGTCGTGGTCGTGGACGAGACCCCGGCCAGGCTGGCGATCGCCGCGGCGCTCGGCGCGAACGTCCTTGCCACCGACGAGGATCCCGCCGTGGACCTGAAGCGCCGCTGGCGGCACGGCCGCGACGACCGGGGCGCCGACGTGGTGTTCCAGTGCCGCGGCCAGACCAGGGCGCTGGCCCTCGGGCTCAGGATGCTCCGCCCCCAGGGCACGCTGGTGGACCTCGCCTTCTACACCCAGGGCGCGCAGGAGGTGCGGCTGGGCGAGGAGTTCCACCACAACGGGCTGACGCTGCGCTGCGCCCAGATCGGCCGGGTGCCGCGCGGCCTGGCGCACTCCTGGGACAGGGAGCGGCTCTCGCACGAGACGATCGCCCTGCTCAGGCGGTACGGAGGGCGGCTACGCGAGCACGTGATCACCGATGTCGTCGGGTTCGCCGAGGCCCCCCAGTTCCTGTCCGACCTCGCGGCCAGACGCCGGCAGACCGTCCAGGCCGTCCTCAGCGACCACGTCGAGGAGGAGGGCGGCTGACCAGCTGAAGTCGTGGCTGCCGTGGCCGTGCAGGCTGAAGGGGTCGAAGTACTCGCGGAAGCCCGATCGCGCGACCGCGTTGACCATCCCTTCGGCGACCAGGGCGCCGAGGTCGGGGCGGCGGTCCTTGAGCCCCTGCCAGACGAGCCAGGTGAGGTTGACCCAGCTCGGGCCGCGCCAGTAGCGGGCCGGGTCGAAATCGAGCGCCGCGGGAGAGTAGCTGGGCAGCGCCCCGTCCTTGAAAGCGAACCGGTCGAGCGTGGTGCCGATCAGCGCCTCGGCGACCTCGTCCGGCAGGTGCGGGAGCATGAGCGGGGTCAGCCCGGCGGTGCTGGCGGAGTGGAGCGGCCGGCCCGTGCGCACGTCGCGGGCCTGGAAGAGGCCGCCGTCGAAGAGGTGCTCGACCATGGCTTCGGTGATGGCGGCCGCCTCGCGCTCGTGCGGCTCGGGGTCGAGGCCGCACTCCTCCGCGATCAGGGCCAGGGTCGACTCGGCGACGCCGTACGCGGCGTTGAACAGGGGGCACTCGACCTGGAACTCCCCCGGACTGCGGTAGGCGGAGTCGCGGTAGGCGCGGGCGAGCGAGACGTAGCGCTCGTAGTCGCGGTCGGTGGGCCGCTCGTCGGCGCTGACCGTGGCGAGGTCCCGGCGGACGAAGCCCACGGTGTCGGGCCGTACGGCCCGCAGCGGCAGGTCCCAGGCCGGGCTGTTGTCCATGCCCGACTCCCAGGGGTGCACGATCGAGATCAGCCCCTCAGGGGAGCGCCTGGCCGCGCGCAGGAACTCCTGCTGGGCCACGAGCCGGGGGTAGATCCGGCGCAGGAACGCCGGGTCGGGCTCGGCCAGGTGCGTCTTCCACGCGGCCAGCGCGTGGACCGGCGGCTGGACGATGCCGGAGGTCGCGGAGCCCGACGGTGCGTGCGCCTGCCAGAACTCGGGCCCGGGGAAGTAGGCCCCTTCGGGCACCGCGGGGTTGAAGACGATGTGCGGCACCCTGCCGTCGCGCCACTGCGCGCCGAACAGGGAGAGCAGCTCGATCCTGGCCCTTCGCGGCGACCACTGCGCGTTGCCGATCGCGATGAAGGCGGAGTCCCAGCTCCACTGGTGCGGGTACAGGCGCCGGGAGGGGACCGTGTAGCTGCCGTCCCAGTTGGTCACCAGGACGCGCACGGCATCGCGAAGGATCATAGGTATTTCCTGACGAAGGCCGCGGTCTGGGGGAGGACGATCTCGGGTTCGCCCCGCAGGCGGCATTCCAGGGCGAGGTAGCCGTCGTAGCCGACGGCGTCGAGCGTGCCCAGCTGCGCGCCCCAGTCGATGTGACCGGTGCCCGGCTGGTTGCGGTTGGACTCGCTGATCTGCATGTGCGCGAGGTAGGGGGCGGCCTCGACCAGCGAGCGGCAGGGGTCGTCCTCCTCGATGTTCATGTGGTACGTGTCGCCGACGATCCTGATCGAGTCCATCGAGCAGTAGGAGACGGCCTCGGCCAGGGTGTTGACCATGTGGTTCTCGTACCGGTTGAGGGGTTCGAGCATGATCAGCACGCCGTTGCGCTGCGCGTGCTCGCCCAGGACGCCCAGCGCCTCGGTCAGCACCTCGCGGTCCTCCTCCGCGCTGCGCGGCGGCTCGAACGGCGGCAGCCGGAGCGAGAACTGCCCCCAGGAGGCGGGCGTCATGACGCCGATGCCGCCCAGCTCGGCGATCACCGTGAGCTGCGACCTGAGCTGCTGGATGGCGTCCTTGCGCTTGGCCGGGTCGAAGTCGCCGATGAAGTGCGGCATGTCCACGCACACCGTCGGCATGACCACGCCGTCGGCCCGCGCCCGCTTAAGCTCCGTCAGGCGGCCCGCGAAGTGGAAATCGCCCTTGCCGCGCAGCTCGATGGCGTCGAACCCGGCATCGAGCGCGAACGCGAACTTCTCCTGCAGCGTGCGGCCGGGCAGAAGCTGCTCCTGTACGGCGAGCTTCACTGTCACTCCTCGAAGGTGAAGACGAGCTGGAGCACCTCGGACTGGTGCTTGTCGATCAGGTCGAAGGCCTCCTCGGCCCTCTCGACGGGGACCACGTGGCTGATCAGGTCGCCGACCTCGATCTGGCCCTCGTGCACGAGCGCCATGAACGTGCGCTGCAGCCGCTCGACGTCCCACCGGTGCGCCAGCCACGAGGCCACGCCGCCGATCTGGGAGGAGACGAGCTGGACCTGGTTGTGGTGGAACTCCTCGCCCAGCCGCAGCCCGACGCCGTCGCCCTGGTAGAAGCCGGCGGCCACGACCCTGCCGCCCTTGCGCACGGTCCTGATGGCCTCGTGCAGGCCCTGGTGGGTGCCGCTCAGCTCGATGACGGTGTCGGCGCCCTCGACGCGCTTGCGCATGAACTCGGCCACCGACCCGGAGCGCACGTCGAACACCTCGGCCGCGCCGAACCTCCTGGCCAGCTCCAGCCGGTCGGGGATGGCGTCGGCCGCGACCACCCGGGCGCCGCTCAGCACGGCCAGGCGGGTGGCGAGCAGCCCGATGACGCCCTGCCCGAAGATCGCGATCTGGTCGCCGAGGTGCACGTCGGAGGCGTGCACCGCGTTGAGCGCGATGGCCCCGACCCGGGCGAACACGCCGGTCAGCGGGTCGGCGCCGGGCGGCATCACGTGCCCCACCAGCTTCTCCGCCGGCACGACGGCCTCGGCGCGGTGGCCCCAGATGCCCCACACGATGCTGCCCACCGGCGGGTCGGCGACGTCGGGCGCGGCCTCGACGACCTCGCCGACCTCCTGGTAGCCCCAGCCGGTCAGCGGGTACGCGTGCGTCTGGCCATCGACGAAGAGGCGGCGCTCGGTGTCCCAATGACGGTTGAGATATGGATTTGTGCCGCGATAGGCGGTGAGCTCCGTGCCTGCCGAAACGCCGGAGTAGATCGTACGGACTCGTACGGATCCCGGCGCCAGGTCGGCTGGCGATTCCAGGCTGACGCGGACACGGCCTGGCTGCTCGAACGTGATGACGCGCATTCTCCACACTTACGCTTAATGATCAAACAAAAGTCAAAGCTTTAGCACTTGTTTGCATACGATAGTTGCGCTCGAAACACTCTTAAGTCTACGACTTCCGCCGGGGGCGGCTGGTGAAATTGGGGTTTCTGCCAGCGTGTCTTCCGGAAAGTGACCTTACCGACATCGCCTGCCAGGCCGCACACCTGGGCTTTCTAGCTAGTGCGGTGACCTCCGGATGACCGAAATGCCCCAAAAGTAGATCTTTTGCGACAAAGATCCAGTTATGGCCGTGTAGGCACGGAGTGGGTACAGACCGGTCTCGTTATCGACTACCGAACGTTGCCGAGGTCATGGCGAGGGTAAGGGCGGCATATCCCCGAATCGGAGGAGCGTGCCATGCCGAAGAAGGTAACCGCCGTCCTCTCCGTCGCGCTGCTGGCCGCCGCCTCGCTGGCGGCGTGCGGCGACGGTGGCGAGTCGTCCGCCGGCAACCAGATCACCGTCTGGACCGAAGAGAACCTCAACGACCGGATGGCCGTACAGAACCAGATCGCCGCCGACTTCACCAAGAGGACCGGGATCCAGGTCAAGCTGGTCGCCATGGCCGAGGACCAGTTCAGCCAGGCCGTGACGGCCGCCGCCGCGGCCGGCGACCTGCCGGACGTGATCGGCGCGCTGCCGCTGGCGGCGGTGCGCGAGCTGGAGGCCAACGACCTGCTCGACACCGAGACCCCCGGCAAGGTCGTCGACCAGCTCGGCCGGGACTCCTTCTCGCCGCGGGCCCTGGAGCTCGACAGCTCGGGCGGGAAGCTGCTCGCGGTGCCGAGCGACGGGTGGGCGCAGCTGATCCTCTACCGCAAGGACCTGTTCGACAAGGCCGGGCTGCAGCCGCCCGACACGTACGAGCGGCTGGAGGCGGCGGCCGCCAAACTCAACACGGGAGGGGTCGCGGGCATCACGCTGGCGATCGCGCCGAAGGACTCGTTCACCGCGCAGAGCTTCGAGCATGTCGCGCTCGCGAACGGGTGCCAGCTCGTCGACAATTCCGGAAATGTCACCCTTGACTCGCCGCAGTGCGTGAAGGCGTTCGCGTTCTACGGCAAGCTCGCCAAGGACTACTCGGTCAAGGGCAAGCAGGACGTCGACTCCACCCGGGCCACCTACTTCTCCGGCAAGGCGGCCATGACGATCTGGTCGTCGTTCATCCTCGACGAGCTGGCCGGGCTCCGTAAGGACGCGCTGCCGAGCTGCCAGGAGTGCCGCGCCGACCCCGAGTGGCTGGCCAAGAACACCGGCGTGGTCACGGCGCTGAAGGGGCCCGACGGGAGTGCGCCCGCGCAGTACGGCGAGATCGTCTCCTGGGCGGTCACCCGTGACGCCGCCAAGGACCCCGCGGCGAAGTTCGTCGCCTACATGATGAACGAGGGCTACGAGCGCTGGATCGGCATGGCGCCCGAGGGCAAGTTCCCGACCCGCAAGGGCTTCGAGGACAAGTGGAACAAGCTGCCCGCCGGGGTCGACTCCAAGAAGCCGCTGGCCGACATCTACCCCGCCGACGTGCTGGACGCCCTGCGCAAGAGCCCGGACACGTTCGCCCGCTGGGGGATCCCGCAGGGGCAGGGCAAGCTGGTCGGCGCCACCATGGGCGAGTTGCCCGTGCCCAAGGCGCTCAGCGCGGTCGTGGACGGCTCCCAGACCCCGCAGGCCGCCGCCGCCCAGGCCAAGACCGACGTGGAGACGATCAAGCGCGGGATCCGCCAGTGACCCGCACCTTGCGGCAGCAGGAAGGGCGGGCCGGGCTGGCGCTCATCTCGCCGACGCTCGTCATCACGCTGGTCGTGGTGGTGCTGCCACTGCTGTGGGCGATCATGCTGGCGTTCCAGGACGCCCGGCTGATCAACATCCGCCGGGCCGGCGTCTTCGGCCACTACACGCTGGAGAACTTCTCGTACGTGGTCTCCGAGCCCGGCTTCTGGTCGTCCCTGGTCAACACGCTCGTCTACACCGTCGCGGGCACCGCGCTGTCGATCGCGATCGGGCTGGTGGCGGCGCTGGCGCTGCGCGACAGGTTCAGGGGGCGGACCCTGGTCAGGGCCTCCATCCTGATCCCGTACGTGGCGCCGGTCGTGGCCGTGGCGTTCCTGTGGGAGACGATGCTCAACCCCCAGTACGGCATCGTCAACACCTGGCTCCACGAGCCGATCGCGTTCCTCACCCAGGCCAGGGGCGAGCTCCTGGGCGTGCGGGTGCCGGTGGCGCTGTTCACGGTGATCGCGTTCGAGGCGTGGCGGTACTTCCCGTTCGCGTTCCTGTTCATCCTGGCCAGGCTGCAGGCGCTGCCCGCGGAGCTGGACGAGGCCGCGGTCGTGGACGGGGCCACGCCGACCCAGCGGTTCCGCTACGTGATCATGCCGCAGCTCTGGCGGATCATCGCGCTGCTGTCGGTGCTGCGGTTCGTGTTCACGTTCACCAAGTTCGACGACGTCTACCTGCTGACCGGCGGCGGGGCCGGGACCGAGGTGGTCAGCGTGCGGGTCTACAACTTCCTGACCGCCCGCGACGACATCGGCGCCTCGGCCGCGCAGGCGATCGTGCTGGCGGTCTTCCTGGTCGTGTTCCTGGCCGTCTACCTGCGGTTCTTCGGCGGGGGTGAAGGTGAGCAGAGATAGGTTCGAGCGGGTCCTCTTCAGGGTGCTGAAACCGCTGGTCATCGCGGTGCTCTTCCTGATGACCGCGTTCCCGTTCCTCTACATGGTGATGCTGTCCGTACGCGACATCCAGGAGCTGATCCTGGAGCCGGGCTCGCTCTGGCCGCGCGGCTTCACCCTGGACACGTACGTGGACGTGCTGACCCGCCAGGGCTTCCTGAGCTTCCTGAGGAACAGCGCGATCGTCGCGCTCGCCTCGGTGGCGGTCACGCTGCTGATCTCGATCCCGGGCGCGTACGCGGTCGCGCGGCTGCGCTTCTTCGGGCGGCGGCAGGTGCACTTCCTCTTCCTGGCGGTGTACCTGTTTCCGGCGATCGTGCTGGCCATCCCCCTGTTCGTGCTCTTCACGATGCTGGGGCTGCGCGGATCGCTTTTCGGACTGATCCTCGTGTATATCGCGCAAACCGTGCCCGTCACGGTATACATGCTCCGCAACTACTTCGAGACCGTGCCACAAAGCGTGGAGGAAGCGGCCGCGATCGACGGGTGCACGAGGCTTTCGACCATCTGGCGCGTGGTGCTGCCGCTGTCCAAGCCCGCGCTGATGGCGACTGGTCTCTACGCGTTCATGATCGCGTGGAACGAGTTCCTGTTCGCCCTGCTCTTCCTCGTGGAGAAGCGGGAGAGCTGGACGGTGTCCCTGGGCCTCTCGCAGCTGGCGGGGAGCATAGAGATCCCCACGACGGTCCTGATGGCAGGTTCGGTGGTGCTCACGCTGCCCATCGTGATCGTGTTCTTCGCCAGTGAGCGACTGCTGACGGAGGGCCTCACGGCAGGAGCAGAGAAGGGATAGACCATGCTGACGGCAGGGCAGATCCTCCAGCTCATCCGCCATGGCACCTGCCGTACGCGCAAGGAACTGATCGAGTACACCGGCCTGTCCCGGTCGACGATCACCGACCGGGTCGACCGGCTCATCGACGCCGGATACATCCACGAGTCCGGCGTCGCGGCCTCCGGGGGCGGGCGACCGCCCTCGGTGCTCGACGTGGACGCCGGCCGGCGCCTGATGCTGGTGGCCGACCTGGGCGCCTCCCACGCCGGCGTGGCGCTCACCGACCTGGCCGCCAACACCCTGACCGAGGAGCGCACCGAGATGCGCATCGAGCTCGGCCCGGAGGCGGTCCTGTCGTGGGTGCGGGAGGCGTTCCAGCGGCTGCTCGACCGGGCCGGGCGGCCGGCGAGCGACGTGTGCGGCATCGGGCTCGACCTGCCCGGCTCCGTGGACCACACCACCGGCCGGATGATCAGGTCGTTCCTGATGCCCGGGTGGGACGGCTATCCGGTGGGCGAGGCGATCGGCGAGACCTACGACGTGCCCGTCCTGGTCGAGAACGACGCCAACGCGATGGCGCTGGGCGAGTGGTGGTCGTCGTGGCGCGACACGGACTCGCTCATCCTCATCAAGGTGTCGACCGGGATCGGCACCGGGATCGTGATCGACGGGCAGATCTACCGGGGCGTCGAGGAGGCCGCCGGGAACATCGGGCACGTGCGGCTGAACGAGCACGACGACCGGGTCTGCACGTGCGGCTCGCGCGGCTGCGTGGCCTCGCTGGCCAGCGGCCACGCCCTGGCCACCGACCTGGGCCAGGGCTCCAGCCGCGACGTCGTACGCCTCGTGCAGGCGGGCGATCCGGCGGCCATCGCCCGCACCCAGGAGGCGGGGCGCACGCTGGGCCTCGTGCTGGCCACCGCGGTCAGCCTGCTCAATCCGGGCGTGCTGGTGCTGGCCGGGGACATGGCGGAGACCAGGGAGCACTATCTGACGGGGATCAGGGAGGTCGTCTATCGGCACAGCCTGCCGTACACGACCAGGCACCTGGAGATCGTCCCCACCTCGCTGGAGGACCGGGCCGGGATCGTGGGGATGGCGGTGATCGTCATGGAGCACGTGCTCTCCGCCGCCTCCGTGGACGCCGCCCTGGGTGTCACCGGACGCCTACGGGTGCGCTGAGTCAGCCGAGGCTGCTCCGCAGCAAGGCGGGCGCCTCCACGAGCGAGGGGCCGTACCAGGTGAGCAGCCGCCCGCTGACCAGCGCGCAGGCGAGCCCGGGGAAGCACTCGGGGCCGTCCGTCTCCGAGAACGCGTACGGCTCGTCCGGCAGCACCACCAGGCCGGGCCGCCGCTCGACCAGCTCGGGCAGCGGGATCTTGGGATAACGCTCCTCGTGGCCGGCGTAGAGATTGTCCACGCCGAGGCGCCTGAGCACGTCCCCGGTGAACGTGTCGCGCCCCACCACCATCCACGGCCGCCGCCAGATCGGGACGACGGCCGTGCGCCGCGCCCCTTCCGCGGGCGCGCGCCACGCCTGCTCCGCCGCGTCCAGCCACCCGGGACGGCCGGTACGGCACGCCTCCCGGAACATGCGCTCCAGCGACACGAAAGCCTGATCCAGCGTCTCGATCTTCGTCACCCAGACCGCGATGCCCGATGCGCGCAGAGCCTCGATGTCGGGTGCGCGGTTCTCCTCGGCGTTGGCGAGGACCACGTCGGGCCGGAGCCTCCTGATCGCGTCGAGGTCGGGGTTCTTGGTGCCCCTGACCCTGGTCACGTCCAGGTCGGCCGGGTGCGAGCACCAGTCGGTCGCCCCGATCAGCGCCTCCGGCACGGTCGCCGCCACCGACTCGGTCAGCGACGGCACCAGGGACACGATGCGCCGTACGGTGGCGGGAATCTTCACGGGTGCGCCGGTGTCGTCCACAACATCAGCCTAGATCCGACGGGTATTCGGCAGTGAATGTCGGTATAGATCCGTAGAATCCAGGTCGAAGATCGTTAACTCTTGATCGGGGGAATGACGGTTGGAACGAGAGTCGCCAGCCTTCGATCCGCACACTCCCAACGTCGCCCGGCTCTACGACTACCTCCTGGGTGGCAAGGACCACTTCCCTGCCGATCGGGCGGCGGCGGAGAAGCTGCTCGAGGCGGCTCCGGAGTTACGGGCGGCGGTCCGGGCGAATCGCGCGTTCCTGGGGCGCGCCGTTCGGTACCTCGCCGAGTCCGGCATCACGCAGTTCCTGGACATCGGCACAGGACTGCCCGGCCAGGACAACGTGCACGAGGTCGCCAGGAAGATCACCCCGGGGGCCAGGGTGGTCTACGTGGACCGGGATCCGGTGGTGCTGGTGCACGCCAGGGCGCTGCTGGCCGGGCAGGGTGACACGACGGCGGTGGAGGGCGACCTGCGCAAGCCCGAGGGCATCCTGCGCAATCCCGAGGTGATGGCGGCGATCGACTTCAGCCGCCCGGTCGGCGTGCTGCTGACGGCGACCATGCACTACATCGCCGACTCCGACCACCCTCGGGAGATCGTGGCGAGCCTGCGTGACGCCATGGCCCCCGGCAGCTGTCTGGTCATGTCCCACTGCACCGGCGACGCCCGGGCCGCGGCCGTGGAGGCGATCAACGAGGTCTACCGGGGCACCAACGCTCCGCTCACGTTCAGGAGCCGGGCGCGGATCGCGGCGCTGTTCGAGGGGTTCGAGCTGGTCGACCCGGGTCTCGTGTGGCTGCCGGAGTGGCGTCCCGACCAGGCCGACATGATCGACTTCGTCGACGGGCCCGAGTCGTCGCTGATCCTGTGCGGCGTGGCCAGGAGGAACTGAGATCGGGGGTCCACGACGTGGACCCCCGGCTCACTTACTTGAGCGCCGTCAGCGCGGCGTCGTAGTCGGGCTCCTGGGTGATCTCCGGCACCAGCTCGGAGTAGACCACCTGGTTGTCACCGTCGAGCACGACCACCGCGCGCGCGGCCAGCCCCGCCAGCGGCCCCGACTCCTGCGCCACGCCGTAGTCGGTCAGGAACTCACGGCCCCGCATGAGCGAGAGCGTGACCACGTTGTCGAGCCCCTCGGCGCCGCAGAACCGCTTCTGGGCGAAGGGCAGGTCGGCGGAGATGCAGAGCACGGCCACCTCGGGGTGCTCGGCCGCCACCTCGTTGAAGCGCCGTACCGAGGCCGCGCAGACGCCGGTGTCGAGGCTCGGGAAGATGTTGAGCACCTTGGTCTTCTGGCCGTACTCCTCCAGCGAGTGCTCGGCCAGGTCGCCGCCCACCAGCTTGAACGCGGGCGCGCTGACGCCGGGCTTCGGGAAGGTGCCGCCCACGGCGACGGGCGTGCCCTTGAAAGTGACGTCGGACATGAAAGCCTCCTGGATAGCGATGTTCCCCGACCAGTGATCCTATCCGCGCGGCTCCCGAGCCCCCTCATCACCCACGCACGTGGTCAGACGTTGCGGCGGTACTGGCCGCCCGCCTCGAACAGCGCCTCCGTGATCTGGCCGAGCGAGCAGACGCGGGCCGCGTCCATCAGCACCTCGAACGCGTTCGCGTCCGACATCGCCACCTCGCGCAGCCGGGCGAGCTGCGCCGGGGCCTCCGAGCGGTTGCGCTCGTGGAAGGCGCGCAGCCGGTCGAGCTGCGAGCGCTTCTCGTCCTCGGTGCCCCTGGCCAGCTCCAGCTTGTGCGCCGGCGGCTCGTCCGTGCCGTTGCGGAACGTGTTCACCCCGACGATCGGCAGCGAGCCGTCGTGCTTGCGCATCTCGTACAGCATGGACTCGTCCTGGATCTTGCCGCGCTGGTAGCCGGTCTCCATCGCGCCCAGCACGCCGCCCCGGTCGGACAGCCGCTCGAACTCGGCGAGCACGGCCTCCTCCACCAGGTCCGTCAGCTCCTCGACGATGAACGAGCCCTGCAGCGGGTTCTCGTTCCTGGCCAGGCCCCACTCGCGGTTGATGATGAGCTGGATGGCCATGGCCCTGCGCACCGAGTCGGCCGACGGGGTGGTCACGGCCTCATCGAAGGCGTTGGTGTGCAGGCTGTTGCAGTTGTCGTAGACGGCGATCAGGGCCTGGAGGGTGGTGCGGATGTCGTTGAAGTTCATCTCCTGGGCGTGCAGCGACCGGCCCGAGGTCTGGATGTGGTACTTCAGCTTCTGCGACCGGTCCCCGGCGCCGTAGCGCTCCCGCATGGCCACCGCCCAGATGCGGCGGGCCACCCGGCCGAGCACGCTGTACTCGGGGTCCATGCCGTTGGAGAAGAAGAACGACAGGTTCGGGGCGAAGTCGTCGATCTTCATGCCCCTGGCCAGGTACGCCTCCACGTACGTGAAGCCGTTGGCCAGCGTGAAGGCGAGCTGGCTGATCGGGTTGGCCCCGGCCTCGGCGATGTGGTAACCGGAGATCGAGACCGAGTAGAAGTTGCGCACGCCGTTCTTGATGAACCACTCCTGGATGTCGGCCATCATCCGCAGCGAGAACTCGGTGGAGAAGATGCAGGTGTTCTGGCCCTGGTCCTCCTTGAGGATGTCGGCCTGCACCGTGCCCCTGACCGTGGCCAGCGTACGGGCGCGCAGGCCGGCGGCCTCCTCGGCCGACGGCGGGCGCCCCTGCTCGGCCTGGAAGCGGTCGAGGGCCTGGTCGACGGCGGTGTTGAGGTAGTAGGCCAGGATCGTGGGCGCGGGGCCGTTGATCGTCATGGACACGGACGTGTTCGGCGCCGCGAGGTCGAACCCGTCGTAGAGCACCTTCATGTCGTCCAGCGTCGCGATCGAGACGCCCGAGGTGCCGACCTTGCCGTAGATGTCGGGCCGCAGGTCCGGGTCGTGGCCGTAGAGGGTCACCGAGTCGAACGCCGTGGACAGCCGGGTCGCGGGCTGGCCCTCGGACAGCAGCTTGAAGCGCCTGTTGGTGCGGAACGGGTCGCCCTCACCGGCGAACATCCTGGTCGGGTCCTCGTCGTCGCGCTTGAACGGGAACACGCCGGCGGTGAAGGGGAACGAGCCGGGCAGGTTCTCACCGCGCAGGAACCTCAGCAGGTCGCCGTGGTCGCTGTAGCGCGGCAGGGCCACGCGCGGGATCCGGTTGCCGGACAGGGTCTCGCGCCAGAGCGGGGTGTGGATCTCGCGGTCGCGCACCTTCACCACCAGCTCGTCGGCGGTGTAGCGCTCCTTGACAGCGGGCCAGGTGGCCAGCAGGGCCTGGCTCTCCTCGCTCAGCTCCCGCTCCGCCTGCGCCTCCAGCTCCTCCAGACGGGAGTCCTCCAGGAGGGAGCGCACGGCGGCCAGTTGCTGGCGGCGGCGGGCGACCTCGGCCTGCGCGAGCGTCTCGGCGTGGTACGAGCGAACGGTCTCGGCGATGTCGGCCAGGTAGCGGACCCGGGCCGGCGGCACGATGGCGGCCGACGCCTGCGAGGTGCGCCCGGACACCTTCGGCAGCAGCCCCGGCCCCGGCTCGCCCAGCAGGAGGGGCTTGAGGTGCTGGTAGAGGGCCGTGACCCCGGCGTCGTTGTAGCGGGCCGCGATGGTGCCGAAGACCGGCATGTCCTCCGGCCGGACGCCGAACGCCTCGCGGTTGCGTACGAGCTGGCGGCGCACGTCGCGCAGGGCGTCCTCCGCGCCGCGCCGCTCGTACTTGTTGATCACCACGGCCTCGGCGAAGTCCAGCATGTCGATCTTCTCGAGCTGGGAGGCCGCCCCGAACTCGGGCGTCATCACATAAATCGGCACGTCCACGTGGGGGACGATCCCGGCGTCGCCCTGGCCGATGCCGGGCGTCTCCACGATCACCAGGTCGTGGCCCGCGGCCCGGCAGGCGGTGATCACCTCGTCGAGGCAGGCGGGCACCTCGTTGGCGGCGCCCCTGGTGGCCAGGGAGCGGAAGTAGGTCTGGGGGCTCAGGCTGTTCATCCTGATGCGGTCGCCGAGCAGCGCGCCGCCGCCGCGACGGCGGGTGGGGTCGATGGCGATGACCGCGATGCGCAGCTTGTCGTCGTTGTCCACGCGGAACCTGCGGACCAGCTCGTCGGTGAGCGAGGACTTGCCGGAGCCGCCCGTACCGGTGATGCCGAGCACGGGGACGCGCTTGTCCGTCGCGGCGGCCTTCAGGCCCTCGACCAGTCCCTCAGGGGCGCGGCCCGACTCGATGAGCGTGATCGCGCGGGCCAGCGCCGCCTGGTCGCCCGAGACCACGGCCTCGACCGACGGGGCGCCGTCCAGCTCGACGTCGCATTCCTCGATGAGCTGGTTGATCATCCCGGGCAGCCCGTACCGCTGGCCGTCCTCGGGCGAGAAGATGCGGGTGACGCCGCGCGAGTGCAGCAGCTCGATCTCCTCGGGGACGATCACTCCCCCGCCGCCGCCGTACACCTTGACGTGCCCGGCCCCGCGCTCGCGCAGCAGCTCCACGAGGTAGGTGAAGAACTCCACGTGGCCGCCCTGGTACGAGCTGATCGCCACGCCCTGGACGTCCTCCTGGAGGGCGGCCGTGACGATCTCGTCCACCGAGCGGTTGTGCCCGAGATGAATGACCTCGGCCCCCTGTGACTGGAGGATGCGCCGCATGATGTTGATCGCCGCGTCATGGCCGTCGAACAAGGCCGCGGCGGTCACGAAACGGACTGGGTGTACCGGGACGTGCACGCCTGTTCACTCCTTCGTGAGGGCTCTCCCTTCCGAAGATACTAGGACGTCCTACTAATAGACACTAGGACGTCCTACTATTTCCTTCCGCCATCCGGGTAGGGGGCCCGAGGGGGGTGACGTCGCATGCGCGCACTGACGTTCGCACCGGGCAAGAAGGGGACGCTCGCCGTCGAGCAGGTCCCCGATCCCGCACCGGAGAAGGGTGAACTGCTGGTCCAGGGGCTGGCGCTGGGGGTCTGCGGGACGGACAGGGAGTTGATCACCGCCGATTACGGCTGGCCGCCGCCCGGCAAGGAGCGCATGGTGCTCGGGCACGAGTCGCTGGGCCGGGTGCTGGAGGTGCCCGACGGGTCCGCGTACTCGCCCGGTGACCTGGTGGTCGGGGTGGTACGGCGGCCCGACCCCGTGCCGTGCGGGGCCTGCAAGCGGGGCGAGTTCGACATGTGCCGCAACGGCGAGTACACCGAGCGGGGCATCAAGCAGATCGACGGCTACGCCTCCGAACGCTGGACGGTCGAGGCCGGCTACGCCGTGCGCCTGGATCCGTCGCTGGAGAGCGTCGGCATGCTGGTCGAGCCCGCGTCGGTGGTCGCCAAGGCGTGGGAGCAGATCGAGCGGATCGGGTCGCGGGCCTGGTTCGAGCCCCAGACGCTGCTGGTCACGGGGGCCGGGCCCGTCGGGCTGCTGGCGGCGCTGATGGGGCGACAGCGGGGGCTGGAGGTGCACGTGCTCGACCGCTCGGCCCCCGGGCTCAAGTCGCGGCTCGTGGAGGATCTGGACGGGACCTACCATTCCGGCTCGTCGCTGAAGGAGCTCACCACGTTCAGGCCCGACATCATCATCGAGTGCACGGGGGCCGGGACGCTCGTCATCGACGCCATGGTCGGCACGGCCGCCGCGGGGATCGTCTGCCTGGCCGGGCTCTCGCCGGGAGGGCGTGAGCACCGGGTGGACGCGGGGCTCATCAACCGGGACATCGTCCTGGAGAACGACGTGGTCTTCGGCTCCGTGAACGCGAACCTGCGGCACTACAGGGACGCCGCCGACGCGCTGGCCAAGGCCGACACCGGGTGGCTCGAACGGCTGATCACGCGGCGGGTCCCGCTGTCGCGCGCCCTGGACGCCTTCGAGCGCGACCACGACGTCAAAGTGGTCATCGACCTCACGTCCTAGCCCTTTCGCGCTGGAACGCGGGCTAGTCGGGCTCGTAGGGCTTGCGTCTCGTCGAGGTCGAGTGCCTGGTGGCGGCGGCCGTGACGCGCGTCCTGGCCGGGCGGGCGGCCGGCGCCGGGGCGGGACGGGGCTTGGCCTGCACGTGCTCCGCGGGCTTGGCAGGGGCGGGCTTGGCAGGGACCGTCACCCGTTCGCGAGCGGGAGCGCCGTCCCGAGCCGGAGCCGCTTCACGCTCGGTGGTTGGTGCGTTCCAGGGCAGGGCGAGGCGGCGGTGGGTGCCGCGGCGGCGGCCGGTGATGCGGAGGGACAGGACGACGGTCATGAGCACCATCGCGGTCAGCAGCGCGGGCGGCGTGCCCAGGACGTCCAAGGGCGATCCCCGCCCGGTCTCCACGCGCGGCGCCGGCACGAAGGGCCGCTCGGTCGAGCGGATCTCCCCGAGTTTGTCGGCACTGGCCTTGACCAGGCGCGGAATCCCGTAGCCGACGACCTTGTCCGTCTCCCGCGTCTTGCGCTTGAGCCAGATCCGGTCCACGTTCGCCTCGATCGTGTGGATCTTCTTGCCGCTGACTTTCTCCACGATCCCCACGTGGTCGATGCCCTTGTAGCTTTTGCCGCCCTTCCAGTCGAAGAAGACGAGCGCACCCGGCTCGGGCTTCTGCGTCCATGCCCCCTGTTTCATGAACCAGGCGGCATGAGAGGGCGTCCAGGCGAACTCGCCCACATATTGGCTGAGGTCGGCCTTGTCCGCGGCCCAGGCGATGAACATGTCGCACCAGGGCCCGTTGCGGTACTGGGTGTCTTGGACGCGATCCGCATACCACTGGCCGAACTTGGTGAACTGGCCGTTCTTCTCCTTGTAACCGAGTTCCTGCCGCACCGTCTTCAGCAGCTCGTCCGCGATCGGGTCCAGGGTGACTCCTCCCAGAAAACCGATAAATCACGATGGACTGTAGTAGCGCCATCGGGAAATTGCGCGAATCACTCGGAAAGTGTCGTGCTATTAACCAATATTTCGGTTTTGTGACTGGTGAGGCAGGTGAGACTGGTGAGCACTCCCGTTAGGCGCCGGCCCCCACGCGATAGACGGCCGCCTCGCCCGAGCCTGGCGCGACCACGTCGGCCACGATCACGGTCACGTTGTCCGGCGAGCCGCCCTCGTTGGCCAGATCGATCAACCGCTGGACGGCCGCGCCCGGGTCTGCCACCGTGGTCAGGACCTCGTGCAGAACCTCGGGACCGAGTACGGTCGTGAGGCCGTCGGAGCAGAGGAGGTAGCGGTCATCAGGCTCGGCTTCGCGCAGCGCCATGTCAGGCTCCGCCCTGCCCTCGCTGCCCAGCACCCGCAGCACCATCGAACGCCGGGGATGCACGGCGGCCTGGTCCTCGGTTATCCGTCCTTCGTCCACCATCGACTGCACAAGTGTGTGATCCTTGGTCATCTGGTAGAGCGCACCATCGCGAAGCAGATATCCGCGGGAGTCACCGAGATGAGCCAGGGCGAACCGGTAGCCGTCCCACAGCATGGCGGTCACCGTGGTCCCCATCCCCCTGCGCGCGGGGTCGATGTCGGCCAGCTCGACCAGCCTGCGTGCCGCCTCGTGCACGGCGCCCTCCAGGGCCGCCTCGAGGTCCGAGCCCGTCTCGGGAAGCGTGGCATCCAGCTCGCGCATGACGGCGATCGCCGCCGAGCTCGCCAGCTCGCCGGCCGCGTGTCCACCCATCCCGTCGGCCACCACGAGCAGCCGGCCACTCGCATAGCCGGAATCCTCGTTCTGCTCCCTGCGGCGGCCCACGTCTGATCCGGCGGCATAGCGGATGTTGTGCTTCATACCCAGCAGTAAATCATTGGTTGAAAGACTTCACAAGCAGATGCGCTGAAGACTCTTGTGAACTACTCTGGGCACCATGAGCCACGACCCGACCGTCAACGCCGGGGACATCGCCCGGCTCGCCGGTGTCGGGCGTGCCGCGGTGAGCAACTGGCGCCGTCGCCACGACGACTTCCCCGATCCCATCGGCGGCACGGCCAACCAGCCGCTCTTCTCGCTCCGGCAGGTCGAGTCCTGGCTACGTCGCTATGGGAAGTCCTACCAGGTCTCGCTGGGAGATCGGGTGTGGCAACGCCTGAAAGCCGCGGGCGATTTGCGCCTGGGCGAGCTGGTGGCCCAGGCCGGCGCCCTGCTGACCCGCCCGGCCACCCCGGGTGAGCCGAGTCCCGAATCGCCCGTGAAGGGCGGGTTGGAGCCGGAGCTGGCGGAGCTCCTGCTGGAGCTGGCCGAGCAGCTCGGCGCGCTGACCGCGTACGAGTTCCTCTGTGAGCGCTATCTCGAAGCGCACTCGCGGCAGCTCTCCGTGACCCGCGAGGACGTGGCGGGGCTCATGGTCAGCCTGGTACGGCCAAGCGGCTCGACGATCCTCGACCCGGCCTGCGGCGTCGGCACGCTGCTCCTCGCCCCCACCCACGACCAGCACGCCCAGGCGGAGCCGGGGGCGGCCAGGATGCTCGGGCAGGAGCTCAGCGAGACCTCGGCGGCCATCACCGCCTCCCGGCTCCGGCTGCGCGGCATCGAGGCCGAGGTCGTGGCCGGCGACTCGATGCGCGACGACGGGTTCGCCGGCGAGCGGGCCGACGCCGTGGTGTGCGACCCGCCGTTCAACGAGCGGGCCTGGGGCTACGAGGAGCTGACCGGCGACCCGCGCTGGGAGTACGGCCTGCCGCCGCGCGGCGAGCCGGAGCTGGCCTGGGTGCAGCACTGCCTCACCCACGTCAAGCCGCGCGGCCTGGTCGCCATCCTCATGCCCCCGGCCGCCGCCAGCCGCAAGGCGGGCCGCCGCATCCGGGCCAACCTGCTGCGCGCGGGCGCCCTGCGGGCCGTCATCGCGCTGCCGGGGTCGGACCTCTGGCTGCTGCGCCGGCCGGCGGCGGGCGAGCGGCCGCCGTCCGAGGTGCTGATCCTCGACGCCACGGCCGACCTGGCGAGCGTCGAGCCGGCCTGGGAGGCGTACCTGGAGGACCGTTCCGACCAGACCGTACGCATCATCGACCTGCTGGCCGACGAGGTCGACATGACCCCGGCCCGCCACCAGCGGCGCGACGACGTCGGCAAGGCGTACGCCGAGGCCCGCGACCGCTTCATGGCCGCCGCCTCGGCCCCGCCCGACCTGAAGGTCCTGGAGCAGCCGCTCGACCAGCCCGCGACCACGCTGGGCGACCTGATCAAGGAAGGTCTGGTGGCCACGTCGCAGGCTCCGCCCAAGATGGCCGCGGACGGCGGCGAGGTGCCCGTGCTGACCTCCGACGACGTGCTCAACGGCACGCCGCCGTCCGGCTCCACCACCATGCAGCAGGGCCTGATCGCGATCCGCCCGGGTGACGTGGTGGCCTCCTACTCCAGCGTTCGCGTGATGGCCGACGGCGGCGCGGTGCTGGGGCCCCATCTGACGCTCTACCGGGTGGACGCGCGCCGGCTCGACCCCGACTTCCTGGCGGGCTTCCTACGGGCCGCCGGCGGCCGGGCGACCACCGGCTCCAGCAGGTTCGACGTGCGCCGCACCCGGCTGCCGCGCCTGTCGCTGAAGGAGCAGAAGGCGTACGGCGACGCCTTCCGGCAGCTCGCCGTGCTCGAAGACGCCATCCGCGAGACCTCGACGCTGGGGCAGGCGCTGATCAGGCTGGGCCTCGACGGCCTCGCCGACGGCCACCTGCATCCCCCGGTCCATGGCCTCAACCCGTGAGCCGACGGCACTCCGTCGCGTGACGGTGTAGTTTTTTCCCGGAAGGCTGCGGGGAGGGGCGAATGGTCATCGGCGACCGCTATGTGCTCGACGACCTCCCTCTCGGGCAAGGCGGCATGGGTGCCGTCTACGCGGGCCACGACCGCCACCTGGACCGCCGGGTGGCGGTGAAGCTGCTCAGGCTGCCCAGCGGGCACGATCACGAGCTGGAGCGCAGGTTCATCCGCGAGGCCCGCATCCTGGCCCGGCTCGAGCATCCGGGCGCGCCGGTGCTCTACGACTTCGGCACCCACGAGCAGCGGCTCTACCAGGTGATGCAGTTCATCGAGGGCGTCACGGTGGCCGACGTTGTCAGCGAGCACGGCCCGCTGCCCGTCTGCTGGGCCGCCGCGATCGCGGCCCAGGCGTGTGCCGTGCTGTCGGCGGCCCACGCCCTGGCGATCTGCCACCGCGACCTCAAGCCCACGAACCTCATGCTCTGCCCCGACGGCAGCGTGAAGGTGCTCGACTTCGGGCTGGCCATGCTCCGGGACGCCGAGGTCACCACGTTCACGAGGATCGGGCAGATCCTGGGCACGCCGGCGTACATGGCTCCCGAGCAGATCAAGCACGGCGTCGCCGAGCCGCGCAGCGACCTCTACTCGCTCGGCTGCGTGCTGCACGAGATGCTGACCGGGCAGCAGCTGTTCACCGGGCCCACCGACTACATGGTCTTCGAGAAGCAGGTCAAGGAGCGCCCGCCGGCCATCCCCGGGCTGCCCCCCGAGCTGGACGCGCTGCTGTCGCAGCTGCTGGAGAAGCTGCCGGACGACCGGCCCGCCGACGCGAACGAGCTGTACGAGCGGCTCGACCCGTTCGCCGTCGAGCTGCCCGTGCTGCCCGGCTTCCTCACCGAGGCCCCGAGCCCCGGCCGCATGTACGCCCGCATGGCCGGCCGCGCGCTCAACGCGTGAACGCGCTCTCTCGCTAAGCCGGATCGTTATTTAGCCCCCGTTGACAGGCCGGTGTTATCGCCGCGAATCTCTTGAGAGAGCGCTCTCTCACATACCTCGCAAGCACCGACCAAGGAGGGTTCCATGACCCCTCGCGTCCGGCGATTCGCCATGCCCTTGATCACCGCGTCCCTGCTCGCCCTGGCGACGGCCTGCGGCGGCGGAGGCGGCGGCGGGAGCACCGCCACGGAGAGCGCCAAGCCGGGAGAGAAGATCAAGCTCACCGTCGGCCTCTTCGGCGACTTCGGCTTCAAACCACTCTACGAGGAGTACAAGAAGACCCACCCCGACATCGAGATCGTCGAGAACGTCACGCAGTTCAACGACCACCACAGCAACCTCGTCAAGCGGCTGGCCACGAACGCCGGCACGGGCGACATCGAGGCGGTCGAGGTCGGCTACATCAGCACGTTCACCGCCCAGCCGGGCAAGTTCGTCGATCTCAAGCAGTACGGGCTGGACAAGCGGCAGCCCGACTACCTCGACTGGAAGTGGCAGCAGGGCCTGAGCAAGGACGGCACGCAGGTGCTCGGCCTCGGCACCGACGTGGGCGGCCTGGCCATGTGCTACCGCAAGGACCTGTTCAAGAAGGCCGGGCTGCCGACCGACCGGACCGAGGTGGCCGCCCTCTGGCCGACGTGGGAGCAGTACATCGCGACCGGCAAGAAGTTCGGCGCGGCGAACGTGGCGGGCGCCAAGTTCGTGGACTCTCCCGGCGAGATCTTCCGCGCGATGGTCAACCAGGCGCCCACCGGCCTGTACGACGCTCAGGACAACATCATCGTGGCCTCGAACCCCGACGTGAAGAAGGCCTGGGACCTGTCCAACCAGCTCACCCAGGAGGGCCTGACCGCCAAGCTGGCGGCCTTCACGCCGCCGTGGAACACCGGCTTCGCCAAGGGCTCGTTCGCCACGATCATCTGCCCGGCCTGGATGACCGGCTTCATCCAGGAGCAGGCCAAGGACTCGGCCGGCAAGTGGGACATCGCGACCGTGCCCGGCGGCTCCGGCAACAGCGGCGGCTCCCACCTCATGGCGCCCAAGCAGAGCAAGCACCCGAAGGAGGCGGCCGAGCTGATCGACTTCCTGACCTCCAAGGACAACCAGGCCAAGGTGTTCAAGGAGGAGGGGACGTTCCCGTCGATCCCGGCCCTCTACGACGACCCGTCGATCCAGAACTTCACCAAGCCGTTCTTCGGCGACGCCCCCATCGGCAAGATCTACTCCGACGCCGCCAAGGCGCTCAAGCCGCAGCACCTCGGCCCCAAGGAGGCCGACGTGCGCACGGCCGTCGGCAACGGCCTCGGCCGCGTGGAGCAGGGCAAGCAGTCGCCCGACGAGGCGTGGGCCCAGGTGCTCGAGGACGTCAAGAAGATCAAATGAGCTCCCTTCCCCTCGCGGTCTCGCGACGGCGTAGGCGCAGCGTGCGGCACACCCTCGACCTGAGGGTGTCGCCGTACGCCTACGTGGCGCCGTTCTTCCTGCTCTTCTGCGCCTTCGGGCTGTTCCCGCTGGTCTACACGGCCTGGGTGAGCCTGCACGAGTGGTCGCTGCTGTCGGAGACCCAGACGTTCATCGGGCTGGACAACTACTCGACGCTGCTCAGTGACGGGTACTTCTGGAACGCCACGTTCAACACCCTGTCCATCGGCGTGCTCTCGACCGTGCCGCAGCTCATGCTGGCCATCTGGCTGGCACACCTGCTCAACCGGCGGCTGCGGTTCCAGACGCTGTTCCGGGTCGCGCTGCTGCTGCCGAACGTCACGAGCGTGGTGGCCGTCGTGGTCATCTTCAGCCAGCTCTTCGGCCGGGACTTCGGGCTGATCAACTGGGTGCTCTCGTGGTTCGGCGTCGGCAGCATCGACTGGGCGGCCGGCACCGCGACCTCGCACCTCGCGCTCTCCGTGATGATCATGTGGCGTTGGACCGGCTACAACGCGCTGATCTTCCTGGCCGCCATGCAGGCCGTGCCGCGCGAGCTGTACGAGGCCGCCACCATCGACGGCGCCAGCGGCTTCACCCAGCTCCGCAGGATCACGATCCCGATGATCAGGCCGACGATCGTCTTCGTGATCATCGTCTCGACGATCGGCGCCATGCAGATCATCGCCGAGCCCCTGCTCTTCGGGCAGAGCAGCGGCGGCGGGGGCGGCATCGCCACCGGCGGGCCCGACCGGCAGTTCCAGACCCTGGCGCTGTTCGTCTACGAGCAGGGCTTCGCGAACTCGACGTTCGACTTCGGCTACGCCTCGGCCGCGTCCTGGCTGATGTTCCTGGCCGTGGTGATCGTCGCGCTGGTCAACTTCCTGATCACCCGCCGGGTGAGAGGGGGCCTGATATGAGGCTGCGTTATCTCACCCTGACCGCGGTGGCCTTCTTCTCGGCCTTCCCGCTCTACTACAGCGTCGTGGTGGCCTCCCGGCACAACTCGGCGCTGGGCCAGGTGCCGCCGCCGCTGATCCCCGGCGGCAACTTCTTCGCCAACGTCTCCCGGGTCTTCGACACCGTCCCCTTCGGGCTCGCGCTGCTCAACTCCGTCATCGTGGCGGGGTCGATCTCGATCGCGGTGATGTTCTTCTCGACGCTGGCCGGGTTCGCCTTCGCCAAGCTGAAGTTCAGGGGCAGGAACGTCATGCTCGTGATCACCGTGGCCACCATGATGGTCCCGGCGCAGCTCGGCATCATCCCGCTCTACATGCTCATGGTGAAGCTGGAGTGGACCGGCACCACCTACGCGCTGATCGTCCCGGCGCTGGTCAACGCGTTCGGCGTGTTCTTCATGACCCAGTACCTGTCGCGAGCCCTGCCCACCGAGCTGCTGGAGGCGGGCCGGGTGGACGGGTGCTCGACGTGGGGACTGTTCTGGCACGTCGTGCTGCCCGCCGCCCGTCCGGCGGCGGCGGTGCTCGGCATGCTGACGTTCATGTCGGCCTGGAACGACTACTTCTGGCCGCTGGTCGTGCTCAACCCGGACAACCCGACGGTCCAGGTCGCGCTGTCCACGCTGGCCAGCGGGTACGTCAACGACTACGTGCTCGGGCTGGCCGGGACGGCGATCGGCACGCTCCCGCTCGTGGCCGTCTTCGCCCTGTTCGGCAGGCAAATCATCGGTGGAATCATGCAAGGAGCTGTTAAGGGATGATCTTTCCCGAGGAGTTCGTCTGGGGTGCCGCGACGGCCTCGTACCAGATCGAGGGGGCGGTCAAGGAGGACGGTCGGGGCCAGTCGATCTGGGACACCTTCTCCCACACCCCCGGGAACGTGGCGGACGGCGACACCGGCGACGTGGCCTGCGACCACTACCACCGCTACCGCGAGGACGTCGGGCTGATGCGCGAGCTGCGGCTGGGGGCCTACCGGTTCTCGGTCGCGTGGCCGCGTGTCCAGCCGGACGGCGCGGGTCCGGTCAACCCGCGCGGGCTGGCGTTCTACGACCGGCTCGTGGACGAGCTACTCGCCGCCGAAATTTCGCCTTATGTCACGCTTTATCACTGGGATCTTCCCCAAGCCCTCGAAGACCGTGGTGGGTGGACAAATCGCGATACGGCCTACCGGTTCGCCGACTACGCCCAGGCCGTCCACGACCGGCTCGGCGACCGGGTGGGCGACTGGACCACGATCAACGAGCCATGGGTGTCGGCCTTCCTCGGCTACGGCAACGGCGTGCACGCGCCGGGCCGCCGCGACCCGGCCGACGCCCTGCGCTCGGCGCACCACCTGCTGCTCGGCCACGGGCTGGCCGCGCGGCGGCTGCGCGCGGCCGGCGCCCGCAGCCTCATGCTGGTGGTCAACTCCTCCCCGGTGCTCACCCCCGCCCAGGTCAACGACCCTTCGGCGGTGGCCGGCGAGACGGACGCGGCCGTCGCGGACCGCGTCCACGCGCTGCTGACCAGGCAGTTCCTCGACCCGGCGGTGCACGGCACGTACCCGCA
This sequence comes from Nonomuraea sp. NPDC004186, assembly GCF_053603495.1. Taxonomy (NCBI): domain Bacteria; kingdom Bacillati; phylum Actinomycetota; class Actinomycetes; order Streptosporangiales; family Streptosporangiaceae; genus Nonomuraea; species Nonomuraea sp. NPDC004186. Next base: position 27,273 of record NZ_JBSGFQ010000073.1, read on the forward strand.
GGAGGTCCTGGAGGCGGCGGCGCGCAACGGCGGGACGGAGCACATCCTGGACGGCGACCTCGCGCTCATCAACGCGCCGATCGACCTGGTCGGCGTCAACTACTACAACCCGTGCGTGGTCGAGTCGGGCCCGGGGCTGCCGGCCGACGCGGCGTGGCCGGGCTCGGAGGACGTCAGGTTCGCGGCGGCGGACGCGCCGACGACCGCGATGGGCTGGCCGATCGTGCCGGACGGCCTGTCCCGGCTCCTCGTACGGCTCTCGCAGGACTATCCGCAGGTCGGCCTCATGGTCACGGAGAACGGCGCGGCCTTCGACGACGTCGTGGCGGACGGCCGGGTGCACGACGACGAGCGGGTGGCGTACCTGGAAGGTCACCTGCGCGAGGTGCACCGGGCCATCGGGGCGGGCGCGGACCTGCGCGGATATCTGGTCTGGTCGCTGCTCGACAACTTCGAGTGGGCCGAGGGCTACCGGCGCCGGTTCGGCATCGTGCACGTCGACTACGCGACCCAGGCCCGGATCCTCAAGGACAGCGCTCTCTGGTACAGAGACGTCATCACCAGGAACGGCCTGTAGATTTTTTCCGTGCTCTCCCACTTGGTGCAGTCATGAGACGCCCGACCCTCGAGGCGGTCGCCGCCCGGGCGGGGGTCTCCCGCGCCACCGCCTCCCGGGTCGTCAACGGCCAGACGACGGTGGCGCCCCATATCCGCGACGCCGTGCAGCGCGCGATCGACGAGCTGGGCTACGTGCCCAACTCGGCCGCGCGCAGCCTGGTCACCCAGCGCACCGACTCGATCGCCCTGGTCGTCAGCGAGCCGGGCACCCGGGTCTTCTCCGAGGACCCGATGTTCTCCACGGCGATCAGGTCGGCGTCCGTGGCGCTCGAAGCGGTGAACAAGCAGGTCGTGCTCATGCTGGCCTCCTCCGCCAAGAGCCACGCCCGGGTGGAGCGTTACATCGCGGGCGGGCACGTCGACGGGGTCATGCTGATCTCCATGCACGGCGCCGACCCGCTGCCGGCCGCGCTGTCGCGCCTGCGCGTCCCCGTGGTCTCCTACGGGCGGCCCGCCGTTCCCGTGGACATCCCGTACGTCGACAACGACAACGTCGGCGGAGCGGAGATCGGGGTCCGGCACCTGGTGGAGACGGGACGGCGCAGGATCGCCACGATCGCCGGCCCGCAGGACATGATCGGCGGCCAGGACCGCCTGGCCGGCTACCGCAACGTGCTGCGCGACTCCGACCTCAGGTCGATCGTGGCGATCGGCGACTTCACCCGGGAGTCGGGCGCGGTCGCGATGCGGCAGCTCCTGCGCGACGACCCCGACCTGGACGCCGTCTTCGTGGCCAACGACCTGATGGCCGTCGGCGCCCTGCAGTCACTCCGCCAGTCCGGGCGCCGGGTGCCCGACGACGTGGCCGTGGTGGGCTTCGACGACATCGAGGCGGCGAAATACACCGAACCGCCGCTGACGACGCTCAGGCACCCGGTGGCCGAGCAGGCGGCGGCCATGGTCGGGCTCCTGCTCGGGCTGTTCGAGGGCGGACCGGCCGAGCCGGTGATCATGCCCACGGAGCTGGTGATCAGGGAGTCCGCCTAGATGATCCCCGCCGTGGCCGCCGCCGTCTCCCTGGCCGAGGAGCACGGCATCCGGGTGGCGGATCCGGTGGTCCTCAACGACTCGTTCAACCTCCGGGTCCACCTGCGCCCGGCGCCGATCGTCGCGCGGGTGCCGACGGTGACCGCGCTGGGGCGGGCGCGGCCCGCCGACGCGTTGCGGCGGGAGCTGGACGTCGTGTCCTACCTGCACGGGCAGGGCGTGCCGGTCGTGCCGCCGAGCGACCTGCTGCCTGCCGGGCCGCATCTGCGTGACGGGGTCGCGGTCTCCTTCTGGAAGCACGTCGAGCACGACCCCGGCCATCGGATGGGCCCGGAGACGGCCGGGCGGGCGCTTGCCGAGCTGCACGAGGCGCTGCGGGGCTTTCCCGGCGAGCTGCCCTATCTCGGGCCGGTGCTCGACGAGCCGCTGCGGCTGCTGGAGCTGCTCGACGGGGAGGTCCCGCCCGGCGTGCTGGCCCGGCTGCGGGACGCGCACGCGGGCCTGGCCGAACGGCTGGCGGGCCGCACGGCGCAGGCCGTCCACGGCGACGCGCATCCCGGCAACCTTCTCGCCACCCCCGCCGGGCTGCTCTGGAACGACTTCGAGGAGAGCATGGCCGCGCCCGTCGAGTGGGACCTGGCCTGCCTGCTGCGCACGCAGCGGCTCGACGGCCGGGCGGCCGTCCGGGCCTATGGGCACGATCCCGACGATCCCGAGCTGCGGGAGTTCCTGGCGGCGCGGGCGCTGCAGGGGACGCTGTGGATGCTCCTCAGGGGGCTGCGGCTGCCCGCCGGGGCCGCCGACGCCCGCGCGACGCTGGAGGCGTGGCTCCGGGACCCCAGCGGCGCCACCCGCTAGACCGGGATCACGCCGCCGCGCGGGCCGAGGAAGTAGCCGCCGGTGACGTCCAGGACGTGACCGGTGATCCACCGGGACTCCTCGCTCGCGAGCAGCGCCACGGCGTCCGCGATGTCCTGCGGGCGGCCGATGCGGCCCAGCGCGGTCACCTCGGTGACCGCGCGCTCGGCGGTGCCGTCGTCCGCGCGGAGCCAGGCGTTCATGTCCGTCTCCGTGACGCCCGGGGAGACGGTGTTCACGGTGATGTTCCGGTCGCCGAGGAGGGGCGCCAGGCTGAAGCCCAGCGTGTCCAGTGCTCCCTTGGTCATCGAGTAGACGAGGTCCGGGAGGGCGATGCGGACGACGGCCGAGGAGATGTTGATGATCCGGCCGCCGTCGTTGAGGAGCGGGAGGGCCCGTTCGATGATGAAGTACGGCGCCCGCACGTTCACCGCGAAGACCCGGTCGAACTGCTCCTCGCTCACCGTGCCCAGCACCCCGGCGAGGATGGCGGCGTTGTTGACCAGGATGTCCAGCCGCTCCCCCCGGATGCCCTCGAACAACGCGTCCACGCCGTCCTCGAACGCCGCCTTCACCGCGTACGCCTGCCCGCCCGCGCCCTCGATCGCGGCCACCGTCTCCTTGGCCAGGTCGTCGTTGCTGGCGTAGTGGACGATCACCCGGGCCCCGTCGGCGGCCAGGCGCTCGGCGATGGCCCGCCCGATCCCGCGTGAAGCTCCGGTTACCAATGCCGTCTTTCCCGACAAATCTCTCATGCGCTCCATCGTGGGTCTCGGCTCCCTCGCCCGTCCAAGACCGGCTGTTATAGCTTTTTGCTATGGATGCCCATATTCGGGATCTCAGGTATTTCGTGGCGGTCGCCGAAGAGCTGAGCTTCACCCGGGCGGCGGCCGAGCGGCTCTTCATCTCGCAGCCCTCGCTGAGCAGGCAGATCAGGCAGCTGGAGCTGTCGATGCGGGCCAAGCTATTCGAGCGCGACCGCCGTACCGTGGCGTTGACGGCGGCGGGGGCGGCGCTGCTGCCCGAGGCCAGGCGGATCATCGAGCAGTGGGAGGGCGCGCAGCGGGCGGTGGTGGCGGCGCGCGAGGAGCGGACGCTGGTCGTCGGGTTCCAGACGCGGATCGGGCGCGGGCTCGTGCCGTCCATCTCCTCCGCGCTGCCCGGCTGGGACCTGCGCTTCCGGCAGGTGCCGTGGAGCGACCCCACCGTGGGGCTGGGCGACGGCCAGGTCGACGTGGCCGTCGCGTGGCTGCCCATGCCGGGCCACGACTACGACTGGACGGTGGTCAGCACGGAGGAGCGCTGGGTGGCGCTGCCCGCCGCCCATCCGCTGGCCGCCCGCCCCGAGGTCACGCTCGCCGACCTGGCCGGGGAGGCGTTCGTGGCGATGCCGGTCTCCGCCGGGCCCATGCGGGCCTTCTGGCTGGCCGACGACCAACGATCGGCGCCCGCCGTGGTGGGGGCGGAGGCGGAGACGGCCGAGGAGGCGCTCGAGCTGGTCGCGGCGGGGCGGGCCGTGGTGCTGGTCTCGGCCGGGAACGCCGAGCTCTACCGGCGCGACGACGTGGTCAGCAGGCCCGTGGCGGGGCTGCCGCCGAGCAGGCTGGCCGTCGTCTGGCGGCGTGACGACCGGCGGCAGGCCGTGCGGACGCTGGTGGACGTGTTCGTCACGTGCATGTGCGTCACCTGATCGTCTTTTGTTGACACCGTATACCTCGCTGTTTACGGTGTATACATGATGCTCAGAGTGGCCGCTCCGCTTTTATCCGCGGTGCTTTTCTATTTCGGTACGGGTTTCGCGCCGATCCCCGCGCTGACCTGGCTCGCGCCGCTGCCGATGCTGCTGCTGGCGTCACGGGCGAGCGGCAGGGCGACGTTCACCCTCGCGTTCCTGGCCTTCCTGGCCGGAATGACGAACCAGCTCGACTTCTTCCTGCGCACCCCGTCGGTGCCGCGGCCCATCGGGATCGGCATCATCGTCGGCTGCTCGCTGCTGTTCGGGCTGGTGGTCTGGCTCTTCAGGGCGCTCGCCCGGCGCGGTCTGACCATGCTCGCCGCCACCGCGCCGCCCGCCGTGTGGGTGGCGTTCATGTACCTGACCGTGCTGGCCAACCCGACGGGCATCATCTGGCCGCTCGCCACGTCCGTGGCCGACGTGCCGGTGGTGACCCAGATCGCCTCGGTGACCGGCGCCTGGGGCGTGGAGTACGTGGTGCTGCTGGCGCCGACCACGTTGGCGGCGATGCTGTGGCCGGGGGTGGCCGCGGCGGCGTGGCTGCGTACCGGCGTGCTCGGGGCGGCGGCGTGCCTGCTCGTGCTCGTCTTCGGGGCCGTGCGGCTGGCCGGCGCGGACTCTACCGCCTGGCGGCAGGTGGCGGTGCTGTCGGCCACCCGCTACCAGTGGGCGCCCGACGCGGCGAGCCCGGCGGGCAAGGCCCTGGTCGGCGAGTACGTCAAGGAGATCGCCGAGCTACCCTCGGGGACCAGCACGGTGGTGCTCCCCGAGGGCACGCTGGGCACGGACGAGGCGAGCCTGGGCCCGGCGCTCGCGCCGCTGCGCGAGATCGCCCGCGATCGGAACATCGACGTGGTGATCGGGGTCGTCCACACGACCCCGGAGATCAAGTACAACTACTCGGTGGACCTCCCGGCAGGCGGACTCGCGCCGGTCTACTACGCGAAGTGGCACTTCGCGCCCGGGGAGCCGTTCCGGCGCGGGGACCAGCTCGTCTTCGCGCGTGACCACGTCGGGCTGGCCAACTGCATGGACCTCAACTTCCCCGCGCCGATCCGCGACTACGCCCGCGCCGGGGCGCGGCTGATGGCGGTGCCGGCCGCCGACGAGTTCGGCAACGGCTGGCAGCACAGCCGGATGGGACTGCTGCGCGGCGTGGAGACCGGACTCTCGGTGGCCTGGGCGGCGCAGTGGGGCACGCCGATGATCTCGGATCCCTGGGGCCGGGTGCTGGCCGAGCGGGACACCGAGGGCACGCGGCAGCCGTTCGTCACGGCCTTCGCCGACGTGCCCTCGGGCCCGGGCCCCACCGTGTACGCCCGGTTCGGCGACTGGTTCGCGTGGCTGTGCCTCGCGCTGGCCGCCGCCGGGCTGGTGGCGCTGCGGTCAGTCCCGCGTGAGCCAGGCCGTGGTGTCGGCGGGCAGGGCGCCGTCCTCCAGGGCGCCGCTGGCCAGGAGGAGCCGGCCCGCGGGTAGCGGCACCGGGTCGGGGCCCAGGTTGGTGACGCTCGTCAGGCCCGAGTCCCTGGTGAAGGCCAGGACCTCGCCGCCTGTCGGGAGCCAGGTCAACGTGCCGTCCCCCAGCAGGTCGCGGCGCAGGCCCAGGGCCGTCCGGTAGAGGTTGTGCATCGAGCCCAGGTCCGTGCGCTGGGCCTCGGCGGTCAGCTTGCGCCAGCCCTCCGGCTGCGGCAGCCACGGCGTTCCCGCGCCGAACCCGAACGGGGGCTCCTCGCCCGACCACGGCAGGGGGATGCGGCAGCCGTCCCGGCCCGGGTTCGTGCCGCCCGACCTGGCGTACATCGGGTCCTGGCGGAGCTCGTCCGCGAGATCCTCGACCTCGGGGAGGCCCAGCTCCTCGCCCTGGTAGACGTACACGGAGCCGGGGAGCGCCATGGCCAGCAGGGCCGCCGCCCTGGCCCGCCGGTAGCCCAGCTCCAGGTCGGAGGGGGTGCCGTGGAGGCGGCCCCCGTGCGCGAACGTGGTGTCGGCGCGGCCGTACCGGGTGACCGGGCGCGTCACGTCGTGGTTCGACAGCACCCACGTCGGCGGGGCGCCGATGGGGGTGTGGGTGGCGAGGGTCAGGTCGATGACCCTGCGCAGCTCGGCCGGGTCCCACGGGCAGGACAGGAAGTCGAAGTTGAAGGCCGTGTGGAGCTCGTCGGGCCGCAGGTAGCGTGCGAAACGCTCCTGGTCGGGGAGCCAGACCTCCCCGATCAGGATGCGCTCGCCGTACTCGTCGGCCACCTCGCGCCACCGACGGTAGACGTCGTGGACCTCGTCGAGGTCTTCGTACTTCGTGTCCGACTTGATCAGCAGGGCGGCGGAGTCGATGCGCACGCCGTCCACGCCGCGGTCGAACCAGAACCGCAGCACGTCCTCGAACTCCTGGTGGACCTCGGGATTGGTCCAGTTGAAGTCCGGCTGCTCCGGGGCGAACAGGTGCAGGTACCACTGGCCGTCGGGGACCTGGGTCCATGCCGCGCCGCCGAAGATGGACTGCCAGTCGTTCAGCGGCTCGTCGGCGAACCAGAAGCGGTCCCGCGCCGCGGGGTTCTCCAGCGCCTCCTTGAACCAGGCGCTCTCCGTGGAGCTGTGGTTCGGCACCACGTCGATGATGACCTTGATGTCGAGCTCGTGCGCCTCCTCGATGAACCGCTCGGCCTCGGACAGCGTGCCGAAGACCGGCTCGATGTCGCGATAGTCGGCCACGTCGTAGCCCCCGTCGGCCATCGGCGACGGGTACCACGGGTTCAGCCAGATGGCGTCGATCCCGAGATCCTTCAGGTACGGCAGGCGGGAGCGCAGGCCGGCCAGATCGCCGATCCCGTCACCGTTCCCGTCGGCGAAACTACGCAGGTAGACCTGGTAGATCGCGGCCCCCCGCCACCACGTTTGCGACATGCGCTTATCCCTTGATGCTTCCGGCGGTGAGCCCCGCCATGATGTGTCGTTGGAAGACGAAGAAGACGATGATCATGGGGATACTGGCGATGACCAGGCCGCCCATGATCTGGTTCTGGGTCACCGCGCCCGCCGTCTGCGACAGGCCCACGCTGATCGTCATCTTCTCGCTGTCGGTCATGACCAGCAGCGGCAGGACGAAGTCCTTGAACGCGGTGACGATCGTGAAGATGGAGACCACGCCCAGGATCGGCCTGGAGACCGGCAGCACGACCGACCACAGCACCCGCAGCGGGCCCGCGCCGTCGATCTGCGCCGCCTCGATCAGCTCCCGCGGGATCGAGTCGAAGAACCGCTTGAGCAGGAAGATGTTGAAGCCGTTCGCCGCCGCCGGGAACCACAGCCCCCAGGCGTTGTTGAGCAACCCCAGGTCCACGATCGTGACGTAGAGCGGGATGAGGATGACCATGGGCGGGATCATCAGCGTGGCCAGCATCGCGCCGAGGATCACGGTGCCGAACATCGGGCGCAGCTTCGACAGCGCGTACGCCGCCGTGACGTCCACCGCCATGGAGAACAGCCACGCGCCCAGCGAGTAGTACGCGGTGTTCGCCAGCAGCGTGCCGATGTCGAACAGATCCCAGGCCTCGAAGAACGCCTCCAGCGACGGGTCGGCCGGGACGAGCGACGGCGGCATCTGGGCGATCTCCTCCGGCGTCTTCATGGCGCCGGTGATCATCCAGTAGAGCGGGAAGACGAAGGCCAGCGTGAAGACCACGATGACGGCGATCAGCACCAGCCAGTAGATCCGCCGGCCCCACCTGCTGTTGAGCTGGTGCGGCGAGACGATCGTGCGGAACTGCACCTGGATCGGTTTCGGCGGCCTTCGCCGGCGCTTCGGCCTCGCGCCGCCGGGCGGCTCGGACACCGGGGCCCGCCTGTGTTCGGTCGCCGTCATGCCCTGTCCTCACGGGTCGTCCTGAGCTGGAAGGCCGCGAAGACGAGGAGCGCGAGCATGAGCAGCATGCCGAGCGCGCCCGCCTGGCCGTAGTTCATCTGCGAGAACGCGAACTGGTACATCAGGTACGCGACGCTCACGGTCGCGTTCTCCGGGCCGCCGCCGGTCAGCATGTACGGCTCGATGAACACCTGCATGGTCGCCACGATCTGCAGCATCAACATGAGCAGCAGGATCAGCCGGGTCTGCGGGATCGTGACGTGCCTGATCCGCTTGAAGATCCCGGCCCCGTCGAGCTCGGCGGCCTCGTACAGCTCGGGCGGGATGTTCTGCAGCGCCGCCAGGTAGATCAGCGTCGCGCTGCCCATGTTCATCCAGGTCGAGACGAGGACCAGGGAGATCAGGGCGGTCGACGACGAGTCCAGCCAGGCCAGCGGCGGCAGGTGGAAGAAGTCCAGGACCTGGTTGAACAGCCCGGGCCCCGGATCGTAGAACCACCTGAACAGCAGCACCGCCACGATCGGCGGCAGCATGACCGGCAGGTAGACCACGAACCGCAGGTAGGCCCGGGCGTGGCGCAGCTCGTTGAGGACGAGCGCGACGACGAACGGCACGGCATAGCCGCACAGCAGCGCGAGCAGCGTGAACTCCACGGTGTTCAGCCAGGCCTCGCCGAAGGCCGGGTCCTGGACCGCCGCCTTGAAGTTGTCCAGCCCCACCCAGGTGGGCGGGTTGATCAGGTCGGTCTTCTGGAAGCTCAGAATGAACTCCCTGACCATCGGATACCAGGCGAACACCGTGAAACAGATCAGGGCCGCGCAGAGGAACCCGTAGGCCGTCAGGTTGCGCCGCAAGATTCCCATCAAGGTCAGCCCTTGGCCGCCAGCATGGAGTTCGCCTTGGTCTCGGCGTCCGTCAGGAGCTGGTCGACGCCGGCGTCCTTACGGCTCAGCACGCCCGACATGACCACGTCGAGGATGGCGTACAGCTCCTGCGCGTGCACCGGCTCGGCCTTCGGCGGGATCGTCGCGGCGGCCTGCACGTACGGCGCGTAGTTCGTGACCGGCAGCGAGGCGTTCTTCTCGCGGTCGGCCTGGATGGCCTTGCCCGTCGCCGAGTCGCCGTAGACGGCGTTGTCGGGCACGCCGACCGGGTTGCCGATGGCCTTACCGCGGGCGAAGTCGAAGCGGCCCTTGCCGACGGTGTTGTAGCGGAAGTCGACCCACTCCAGGCCCGCCTTGGCCTCCTCGGGGGTGGCCTTCGGGTTGATCATGAACGCTTCGCCGCCGCTCAGCGACGCCTTGGCCTCGGGGAAACCGGTGATGCCGTAGTCGGCGACGTTGCCCTTGAACTTGGTGACCACGTCGGTGACCACGTCGGGCGCGCCCAGCATCATGCCGACCTTGCCGCTGCCCATGGCCATCATGAGCGACTCCCAGCCGACCAGGAGCTTGTTGCCCATGCTGTTGTCGACCCAGCGCATGTCGTGCAGGTTCTGCAGCACGGCCTTGCCCTCGGGCGAGTTGAACGCGGCCTTCTTGTTGTCGGGGGTCAGGATGCTGCCGCCGCGGCCGTAGATGGCCTGGGTGAAGTGCCAGCCGCCGGTGTTGCCGCCGGAGTACTCGCCGTAGCCGACGTAGCCCGCGCCGAGCGCGCCGATCTTCTTGGCCGCCTCGCGGACCTCGGCCCACGTCTTGGGCGGGGTGTCGGGGTCGAGGCCGGCCTTGGTGAACAGGGAGCGGTTGTAGACCAGGCCGACGCCGTAGTGGACGTTCGGCACGCCGTACACCTTGCCGTCCTTGGTCACCATCTCCCGCACGTCGGGGCGCAGGTCGTTCCAGTTCTTGATGGTGCTGGTGTACTGCGTGATGTCGAGCGCCTGGCCCTGGCCGATGACGTCGTTGTAGTTCGTCACCGGGACCACGAAGACGGTCTCCATCTGGCCGCCGGCCAGCTTGGGGCCGAACGTCTTGGGGTCGAAGCAGGGCTGCTGGTCCGTGCTCTTGACCGTCACGCCCGGGTGCGCCTTCATGAACGTGGCCACGTCGTCGTCCCAGGCCTGGCGCTCCTTCGGCGCGGACTTGGCGGGCTGGCAGGCCACCGTGATCGTCACGGCCTTGGCGCCGCCGCCGGCGCCGGCTGACGGGGTGGCGGGGTTGCTGGAGCCGCAGGCTGTGGCTGAGAGGCCGAGCACGGACACGAGCAAGAGCCCAGTGGATCTCCGCATGGTCTGACCCTTCTGATGCGAGGTGCCCACACCATAGGATCGGGGACGGATGTTCGCAATATTTCGACTGCATATTGCAAGATAACGACTGGATTACGCCTGCGTGGCGACGCCTCTCACCCACCGCACAGGCTGAGGTCCCTTGGGGAGGAGAGGGGGCACCGGCCGAGACCCCCAGAGAGGAGGGGGAACGGGCCGGGCTCAGGTCCCTAGACCGCCGCGCGGGCGCGGGCGGTGGAGGCGCGGACCACGAGCTCGGGCTCGAACAGCAGCTCGTCCGCCGGCACCACCGCCTTGTCGATCTGCGCGACCAGCAGGTCCACGGCGGCCCGGCCCATGGCGTCGATCGGCTGGCGGACCGTGGTCAGCGGCGGGTCGGTGCAGTTCATCAGGGCCGAGTCGTCGAAGCCGATGACCGAGATGTCCCCCGGCACGGTGAGCCCGGCCCGGCGGGCCGCCCTGATCGTGCCCAGCGCGAGCAGGTCGCTGGCGCAGATCACGCCGGTCACCCCGCGCTTGACCAGCCGGGCGGCGGCCGCGTGCCCGCCCTCCAGCGAGAACATCGTGTGCTCGACCAGCCCGGGATCCCCGCCCTCCGCCTGGAACGTCTCCAGCTTGCGCCGCGACGGCATGTGGTCCTTCGGCCCGAGCACCATGCCGACCCGCTCGTGGCCGAGCGCGCGCAGGTGGGCCAGGGCCATCTCGGCGGCCACCGTGTCGTCGCACGACACCTGCGGGAAGTCGAGGTGCTGGACGGCCGCGTTCACCAGCACGGTCGGCAGCTTGCGCTCGTGCAGCAACTCGTAGTGCCCGTGCGCGGCGTCGGCCTGGGCGTAGAAGCCGCCGGCGAAGACGACGCCGCTGACCTGCTGCTGGAGCAGCAGGTCCACGTAGTCGGCCTCGGAGACACCGCCGACCGTGCGGGTGCACAGCACGGAGGTGAACCCCTGCTGGGCCAGCGCGCCGCCGACCACCTCCGCGAAGGCGGGGAAGATCGGGTTCTGCAGCTCGGGGAGCACGAGGCCGACCAGCCGGGCCCGGTCGCCGCGCAGCTGGGTGGGGCGCTCGTAGCCGAGCACGTCGAGGGCGGTCAGCACGGCCTCGCGGGTCGCGTCGGAGACCCCGGGCTTGCCGTTGAGCACCCGGCTCACCGTCGCCTCGCTGACTCCGACTTTCTTGGCCACCTCTGCGAGTCGTCGCGTCATGCGCAAACTATACGGCCTTCAGCGCAAGCGCTTGCAACGGCTTACGTCGATCCGACGTAGGGCTTTGCACCGCCCCACAGCCGTCTCCGCAGCCCGGGCGACTTCCTGACCAGCGAGGAAAGACTGCCTGCGGTGATTCTTGTCAGTCAACTGTTTGCGAAATCTCGTCGAAATATTGCGGCTATCTGCTCGACATCCTATGGTTCGGCCATCCGCCTTACCCGGAAGGGCCACCCCCATGAGAGCACTCTTAGCCGCCCTTACGTTAGCCCTCGGATTCCTGGTAGCCATCGAATTCCGTGCCGCACCCGCCTACGCGGCGGCCGACACCAACCTCGCGGCGGGCAGAACCGCCACCGCGAGCAGCTTCACGGAGGTGTACGCCGCTCCCAACGTGACCGACGGCAACCAGGCCACCTACTGGGAATCGGCCAACAACGCGTTCCCGCAATGGGTCCAGGTCGACCTCGGCGTCAGCGCGAGCGTCAACAAGCTCGTGCTGAAGCTGCCGTCCGGCTGGCCCAGCCGTACCCAGACGCTGACCGTCCAGGGCAGCACGAACGGCTCCGCCTTCAGCACGATCGTCGCCTCGGCGACGTACACGTTCAACCCGACCGCGACGATCACCTTCGCCGCCACGACCTCCCGCTACGTCCGGCTGCAGATCACCGCGAACACCGGCTGGCCCGCGGGCCAGCTCTCCGAGTTCGAGGTGTGGGGCAGCGCGCCGGACAACCCGCCGCCGAGCGGCGCCAACCTGGCGCTCGGCAAGGCGATCACCGAGTCCTCGCACACCCACACGTACGTGGCCGCCAACGCCAACGACGACAACCTCCAGACGTACTGGGAGGGCGCGGCCTACCCCAACACGCTGACCGTGCAGCTCGGCGCCAACGCCGACCTGACCTCGATCACCCTCAAGCTCAACCCCGACCCGGCCTGGGCCAGGCGGACCCAGAGCATCCAGGTCCTCGGCCGTGAGCAGAGCGCCGCCGGCTTCACCAGCCTCGTCTCCTCGGCCACGTACACCTTCGACCCGGCCACGGGGAACTCGGTGACCATCCCGGTGACCGGCAGGGCCGCCGACGTCCGGCTGCAGATCACCGCCAACTCGGGCGCTCCGGGCGGGCAGGTGGCCGAGTTCCAGATCTTCGGCACGCCGTCGGCCAATCCCGACCTGACCGTGAGCGGCCTCTCGTCCTCCCCGGCCACGCCGGTGGAGACCGACGCGGTCACGCTGTCGGCCACGGTCAGGAACGCGGGCACCGCGGCCGCCGCCGCGACCTCCGTGAACTTCTACGCGGGCGCGACCAAGGTCGGCAGCGCGAGCGTGGGCGCGCTGGCCGCGGGGGCGTCGACCACCGTGTCCGCGAACATCGGCGCCAGGGACGCCGGCACCTACCAGCTCTCCGCCAAGGTGGACGAGGACGGCAAGGTCGTCGAGCTGAACGAGGCCAACAACACCGCCACCGGCACCCTGACCGTGAAGCCGGTCGACACGGCCGACCTGGTCGCCTCCCCCGTCGCCTGGACGCCGGGGAACCCGGCCGCGGGCAACACGGTGACGTTCTCGGTGGCGATCAAGAACCAGGGCACGGTGGCCTCCAGCGGCGCCTCCCACGGCATCACGCTCACCGTCACGAACGACTCCGGCACCGTCGTCAAGACCCTGACCGGCTCGACCGGCGGCGCCATCGCCGCGGGCGCGACCACGAGCCCGGTGAGCCTGGGCACGTGGACCGCGGCCAACGGCAAGTACACGGTCAGGACGGTGCTCGCCGACGACGCCAACGAGCTGCCCGTCAAGCGCGCCAACAACACCAGCGAGCTGCCGCTGTTCGTGGGCCGCGGCGCGAACATGCCGTACGACACGTACGAGGCCGAGGACGCCGTGATCGGCGGCGGGGCCACGCGCGTGGGCCCGAGCAGGGACATCGGCACGATCGCCGGCGAGGCGTCCGGGCGGCGCGCGGTGACGCTCAACCAGACCGGCGCGTACGTCGAGTTCACCACCAGGGCGGACACGAACACCCTGGTCACCCGCTTCTCCATGCCCGACGCGGCGGGCGGCGGCGGGCTCAGCTCGACCCTGAACGTCTACGTCAACGGCTCGTTCCTCAAGGCCGTCAACCTGACCTCCCGCTACGCCTGGCTCTACGGCGCCGAGGCCAGTCCGAGCAACTCCCCCGGCTCGGGGCCGCCCAGGCACATCTACGACGAGGCGAACGTGCTCCTCGGCGCCACCGTGCCCAAGGGCAGCACGATCAGGCTGCAGAAGGACTCGGCCAACACCCAGACGTACGCGATCGACTTCGTGGACTTCGAGCAGGCGACCCCGGTCGCGAACCCGGACCCGGCGAAGTACGCCGTACCGACCGGTTTCACCCACCAGGACGTGCAGAACGCGCTCGACAAGGCCCGCATGGACGCCAACCTGACCGGCGTGTACCTGCCGCAGGGCGACTACCAGACGTCGAGCAAGTTCCAGGTGTACGGCAAGTCCGTCAAGATCGTCGGCGCGGGCCCCTGGTTCACCAGGTTCTCCTCCCCCGCCGGGCAGGACAACACCGACGTGGGCTTCCGCACCGAGGCCTCGGCCAACGGCTCGACGTTCGCGAACTTCGCCTACTTCGGCAACTACACCTCGCGCATCGACGGCCCCGGCAAGGTGTTCGACTTCTCGAACGTGGCGAACATGACGATCGACAACGTCTGGGCCGAGCACCAGATCTGCCTCTACTGGGGCACGAACACGGACAACATCACGATCAAGAATTCACGGATCCGCAACCTGTTCGCCGACGGCCTGAACATGACCAACGGCAGCACCGGCAACCACGTCACCAACGTCGAGGCCAGGGCCACGGGCGACGACAGCTTCGCGCTGTTCTCGGCCACCGACAACAACCCCGGCGAGCAGACCGGCAACGTCTTCGAGAACCTGACCTCGCTGCTCACCTGGCGGGCCGCGGGCGTGGCCGTGTACGGCGGCTACGACAACACGTTCAGGAACATCTACGTCGCGGACACGCTGACCTACCCGGGCGTCACGATCAGCTCGCTGGACTTCGGGATCCCGATGAACGGGTTCGGCGCCAGCCCGCCCACGACGTTCGACAACATCTCGCTGGTCCGGGCCGGCGGGCACTTCTGGGGGCAGCAGACGTTCCCGGCGCTGTGGCTGTTCTCCTCGTCCAAGGTGTTCCAGGGCATCCGCGTCAACAACCTGGACATCGTGGACCCGACGTACAGCGGGATCATGTTCCAGACCGGCTACTCCGGCAGCGCGCCGCTGAACCCGGTCAAGGACACGATCCTCACGAACGTGTCGATCAGCGGAGCGCAGAAGAGCGGCGACGCCTTCGACGCCAAGTCCGGCTTCGGCATCTGGGTGAACGAGCTGCCCGAGCCCGGTCAGGGCCCGGCCGTCGGGTCGGCCACGATCAACAACCTGAGGTTCGCGAACAACTTCCAGAACATCAAGAACACGACCTCGACCTTCACCCTCACCACCAACTAGAGGTCTGACCTGGTGGGCAACCCCTGCCAGTCGCTGACACTGGTCACCGCGGCGGCGCTCAACAGCGCCCCGCGGTGCAGGCGTTCCTGGGGGATGAGGCCGTCGAGCGCGGCGCTGATGTAACCGGCCGCGAACGCCTCCCCCGCGCCGGCCGTGTCCACGATGGGGACCTGCCAGCCCTGCACGTCGTAGCGCATCCGGTCGGCGCGCACGCTCGCGCCCTTGGCACCGCGGTCCACCACGACCTCGCGCTCCGCCGTGAGCGCGGGCTTGACCAGGTCGAGCTCGTCCTGACGGAGGAAGAGCAGGTGCGAGTCGCAGGCCAGCTCGCCGAGCACCTCCTCGGCCTCGCGTACCGACGGCCACAGCTCGGGCACGTAGTCGACGGAGAAGGAGACCATCACCCCGGCGTTCTTCGCGGCGCTCACGGCGGTGCGCACCGCGTCGAGCGCGTCCCGGCCGAGGCCCGCCGTGAGACCGGTCACGTGGAGCATCTTCGACGCCGCGATCCGGTCGATCGGCACGTTGCCCGGAGTGAGCCGCGAGCCCGCCGAGCCCGCGCGATACTGCGTCACTCTCTGTGAGCGGCCGACACGGGTCTCTCTGAGGATCAGGCCCGTGCGCAACCCCTCGGACACGCGCATGTCCGCGACGTCCACACCCTCGCCCCTGAGCGCGGTGAGCACCCTCGCGCCCAGCTCGTCATCGCCCACCTTGCCCAGGTAAGCGGTGCGGTGCCCGAGCCTGGCCAGCGCGATCGCCAGGGTGAACTCGGGCCCGCACACGTCCAGCCGGGCTTCGCTCTCGTGGCGAACCCGGCCGCTGGAGACGATCCCCAAGGGCTCGCCGAGCGTGTAGACGTCGGTCATGCGCCAGACTGTAGCCGGTCAAGTACTTTTCCCGCATAACCCCTGGTTGCCAGGTTGATCAAATATTTTCTGTAACATTAGCCAACCTTTTCCCCTTCTCGTGGCTCAAAGTAGTAAAGGGGTCGGCCACCCCGAGCCGGCTCCAAGTCAATACGGGGAGAGGAATCAGCACCCTCATGAGAAAGATCGCACTTGGTATCGTTTCCGCCCTTGTGGGCGGGGCCATGCTGATGTCGGGCGCGAGCACTGCTTCGGCGGCCACCAAGGTGGACACCCAGCTCAAGATCCGCGACATCGACCCTAATCCGGTCGTGGTGGAGCCCGGCTCCGAGACGACCGCGTACTTCGACATCGGGGCCAGCTCCGACGTCAAGAAGGTCGAGCTCAGCGTGGCGCCCGAGGGCGCTCGCACGCTCCGCGCCAAGGACGTCAAGGACCTCGAGGGCTGGCGCTTCGCCGTCGGCTTCACCGAGGGGGACCCCCAGGGCAAGTGGCAGGCCACCGCTGTAGCCTTCGACTCCGCAGGCAAGGAGATCGCGAAGGACACGGCGTTCTTCTCGGTCGAGCTCGAGAAGAGCAAGTCCGAGACGCGTATCTCGCGCTTCTCCGCCGACCCGTACAAGATCCGCAAGGGTCGTACGATCGAGTTCTCCGGCCGTCTCCAGGTGGATGACGACGGCTGGGAGGGCGTCCGCGGCGAGAAGGTGGACGTCTACTTCCGCGCCAACGGCTCCAGCGGCTGGAAGTGGGTCGCCTCCGCCAAGACCAAGTGGGGCGGCAAGTTCTACGCCGAGACCCGCGCCTACAAGAGCGGTACCTTCCGCGCCGTGTTCAACGGCAACGACGAGCTCGACGGCTCCAAGAGCCGCACGGACTACGTGCGGGTCTACGGCAGCTGGTGGCGTCGTTAATCCATAAGACGGAGGCCCGGTCCCTTCCCAGGGGCCGGGCCTTCCGGCTTTTCGGGGGCCCTCAGGTTTAGGGATCACGCTTTGCGTGCATGGACAGTCGCATTGCGTGGATCTACCGACCCCCGAAGGAGCCTCGTATGCCGCATCCCCTCATCGCCCTCGTCCTGAGCATGACGAGCACGCTGGGGGCGGCGCCTTCGTCCGATCTGTCCGTACGCTACGAGCAGCCGGGCTCGCCGGGCGCCGAACAGGCCAGAAAGCTCCTCAAGGACGGTGACACGCTCAGGACCCGGATCCGGCTGCCCGCGTCGGTCAAGGTCGTCGCCCGTGACTGCGACGCGCCGGAGGCCACCTGGGACCTCGAGGAGCGCCGGATCACCATCTGCTACCAGCTGGTGGACAAGGTGCGCCACGTGATGGACGGCATCTCCGAGACCGAGGAGACCGACGCCCGTACCAGGTCCGCCCGCATGGACGGCGCGCTGGCCGTGCTCTTCCACCACCAGCTCGGCCACGCCCTGACCACGCTGAACGGCCTGGCCGACAGCGAGGAGCAGGCCGACCAGTTCGCGGCGCTGACGCTCGCGTCCGACGCGCCCAGGCGCGTGGTGGCCGCCGCCGAGGCCCGCCACCTGCTCGCCGGCCACTCCGGCATCGACCACCTGTCGGGGCCGCCCGAGTCGGCCACGTTCTCCTGCCTCCTGTACGGCGCCGACCCCGGCAAATACGACCGGATCGCCCAGGGCGGCTGGGTCCCGCCCGAGCGGGCGCCCACCTGCGCCGGCGAGTACGACCGGGTCAGGTCCGCCGTCGGATCGATGGCCGTGAAAGCGGGCACGTAGCGGGTAGCGTCCGGAGTATGGCCGACGAGCTGCTCAAACACTTCAATCCGTTCGACATCTTCGACGCGGAGGCCGCCCGGCTCGACCGGTTCTTCAGCGGGCTCGACGAGGCCGGCTGGCAGCGGCCGTCCCGGTGCGAGGGATGGTCGGTGCGCGACGTGCTGGGCCACCTGGCGGGCGAGGAGCTGTACAACCACGCCTGCCTCGACGGGACCGTGCAGGATCTGCTGACCCGGCTCTCCAAGGCCGGCGTGTCCGGCTACAACGACTTCAACGAGTGGTCGGTGCGGCAGCGGCGCCACCTGCCCGTGGCGGAAGTGCTGGAGGAGTGGCGGGTCCAGAACGGCGAGACGCGCCGCCGCATGCGCGAGCTCGGCCCCGGCGGGCTGATCGACACCATGGCCGGGCCCTACCCGTGCGGCCGGCAGGCCTTCCACTACGACTCCGAGTACGCCACCCACGCCGACGACGTCGGCGCGCCCGTCCCCGACGCCGAGGTCGACGACCGGACGCTGTGGCGGGTGGCGGTGGGGCGGTTCGTGCTGGCCGAGCAGGAGGCCAAGGTGCAGGTGGAGCAGACGGCCGACGAGATCTGGGCCGCCGTGAACGGGGTCACGGCCTCGCTGTCGTACCCCGAGTTCGTGGAGGCCACGGTGGGGCGGCTGCCCGCGTCGCACGGGATCGACCCGCGCGTCGTCGCGGCCCTGAGGTGCCTCGCCTGACCGTTCGGAAGGGGGATCGACCATGTGGCTGCGTAACCGGGCGGGCACGGAGCCACTGAGCGCGCGCAGCCCGCTGCGCACCCGGCGGATCCTGTCCCTGGTCGCGCTGGTGCTGGGGATGGCGGCGGCGGTGCTCTTCGCGGTGCTCGCCGCGAGCACGGGGGCGGAGGTCTGGCGCTGGGAGGCCGCGATCGCGGCCGCGGTGGCCGTCGTGGCCGCCGCCGACCTGGCACTGCTGCGCCGGCGGCGCTGACTGTGCTGTCAGGTGGTCAGTACGGCGAGCAGGAGCAGGACGATCACGAGCGCGCCGGCCGTGAAGATCATCCAGACGTGCGCCAGCACCCACCTGCGCAGGCGATCACCATACGCGTGGGGGAAGTCCCCATCTGATTCGATCTTGTTGATCGCCGCGACGCGCCTGGCCAGCTCGGGGTCCTCTCGCTCAAGGGCCTGCTCGATCTCAGCGAGAATGCGGCGTTCCTTTCCAGAGAGACTCATGGCCATCACCACTGCTCCGATGCCGGTGACCACCTTTTACCCAGCAGTAGCGCAGGCATGCCCCCTCCGGCCGATCCCCCGCAGGCGCGTACATGCCTGCGGGGGGGCCGCCCGTCACTTGCGGCGGTTCGCGTAGCGCTGATTGAAGCGCTCGACCCGGCCCGCGGTGTCGAGGATGCGGCCGCGGCCGGTGTAGAAGAGGTGGCTGGCGGACGACACGTCCACGTCGACGACCGGGTACGTCTTACCGTCCTCCCACTCGACCGTCCTGTCGCTGGTGAGGGTCGAGCGGGTGAGGAACGCGAACCCGACGCTCGGGTCACGGAAGACGACGGGGCCGTACGCGGGGTGCAGGTTCTTCTTCATGGCCTGCACAACCAGATGACAACGGTTTTCATTCCCGGGCTTCCGGATCGAGTCCCAGCACCGTGCGGCCGCCGTCCACGGGGATGGTGGCGCCGTTCACGAACGCCGCCTCGTCCGAGAGGAGGTGCGCCACGACGGAGGCCACCTCGGCGGGGGTCGCGACCCGGCCGAGCGGGTGCAGCATGGCCAGCTGCTCCTCGACGGCCTGCCGCGCCTGCGGGGTCTGCGACTCCAGGAACGCCTCATACCGTTCGGTGGCCACCGAGCCCGGGGCCACGGCGTTGACCCTGATGCCGTGCCTGCCGTACTCCACGGCCAGCGCCCTGGTCAGGCCCTCCGTGGCGGCCTTGGCGGTCGAGTAGGGGAGGCTGCCGGGCACCGCCCTGGTGGCCTGGTGGGAGGTGACGTTGACGATGGCGCCGGGCGTACCGGCCGCGAGGAAGTGACGTACGGCGGTGGCGCAGCCCACCACGGCGAGGTCGAGATTGGCCGCGATCAGGGCTCTGACCTCGGCGATCGGGGACGTGTGGACGGAGGCGTCGCGGAACACGGCGGCGTTGTTGACCCAGCCGCGCAGGATGCCGACCTCCTGGGCCAGGTCGGCGGCCCAGGCGGCGACCTCCTCGTCGGCCGCGTCGCCGATCAGCGGGATGACTCGGGGGCCGGCCCAGGCGAGGGCGTCGGGGTCGCGTTCGACGGCCACCACGGTGTCCTTCTCGCCGCCCTTCTCGCCGAGGAGCCGTTCGACCACGGCCTTTCCGATGCCACGCCCGCCGCCGGTCACCACATAGGAAAAGGTCATGACTCGACGCTATTACGCTTTTACCGTGCGCTATTCTGACGCGGCGA
This sequence comes from Nonomuraea sp. NPDC004186, assembly GCF_053603495.1. Classification (NCBI taxonomy): domain Bacteria; kingdom Bacillati; phylum Actinomycetota; class Actinomycetes; order Streptosporangiales; family Streptosporangiaceae; genus Nonomuraea; species Nonomuraea sp. NPDC004186. The sequence goes on from NZ_JBSGFQ010000073.1 coordinate 47,339, forward strand.
AGTGACATTTATCACCGTATTTCTGACCGGTGAACGGGAACGATCCTGGAGTGATCGACGCCACCGTGCCGAAGTCCCCCATGTGGATGATCGGCGCTCTCTCGATCACGCAAACCGCCGGATATGGCGTGCTCTATTACGCGTTCTCGGTGTTCATCCCACCGATGTCCCGCGACCTCCACGCCGGGGTCGCACAGCTGACCGGAGCGATCACCCTGGCCGTACTGGTGTCGGGGGTGGCGGCGCCGCTCATCGGCCGCTGGCTGGACCGGCACGGCGGGCGCGGGCTCATGACCCTCGGGTCGGTGCTGGGCGGGCTGGCGGTGCTGGCGTGGTCCCAGGTGCGTTCCGTGGCGCAGTTGTACCTGGTCTGCGGGGTGCTGGGCGTGGCGTCGGCGATGGTGCTGTACGAGGCGGCCTTCGCCGTGATCGTGGCCTGGTTCGACGCGACCAGGCGGGCGCGGGCGTTACTCGCGGTGACCATCGTGGCGGGTTTCGCGTCCAGCATCTTCCTGCCGCTGACGGGCTTTCTCGTGGACCTGTACGGGTGGCGCCAGGCCCTGGTCATCCTGGCCGCCGGATACGCCCTGACCTCGGTGCCGCTGCACGCCCTGGCCGTACGGAGCCGGGCCGCGCCGCCGCACGTGAACCGGCGCGAGATCGTCGGGGCGGCCCTGCGCGAACGTCCCTTCTGGCTGCTGGCGGCGGCCTTCCTGACCCAGACCGGCGCGGTGTCGGTCATGGGGGTCCTGCTGGTCACGTACCTGATCGCCCTCGGCCACTCCCCCCTCTTCGCCGCCGGCGTCGCGGGCCTGCTCGGGGTGCTGTCGGTCACGGGCCGGCTCGTCACCACCGGCCTTCAGGGCCGCTGGTCGGTGGCGTTGATCACGGCGGTGATGTTCGGGGTGCAGGGGCTGGCGGCGGTGCTGCTGCCGCTGGTCGGCAGGAGCGCGGCGGGGGCGGTGGCGGGGGTGGTGCTGTTCGGGCTGGGGTTCGGCGTGGGCACGATCGCCCGGCCTGCTCTTCTGGCCGACCGGTACGGCACGGGAGCGTACGCGTCACTGAGCGGGGCGCTCGCGCTGCCCATCACGGTCGCCAAGGCCGTCGCGCCGCTGCTGGCGGCGGGAATCGCGCAGTTCGCCGGGTATCCGGCGGTGATGGGAGCGGTGGCAGCGGCCTGCGCCCTGGGCGCCCTCTCCCTGATCGCCTACCACCGCAACGCTCACCCCAACCCCGCCACCGCCTAACCCACCTCCGCTCCTTCACTCACACCCCAGCCACGCCCCGCCCTCACCCCACCCACGCCCCGCCGTCACCCCAGCCACGCCCCGCCGTCACCCCAGCCACGCCCAATCCCGCTCTGCTCCTCCCACCCCCAGCCATGCCCAACCGGCAAACCCCCGGCCCACCCCCAACCCCGCCACGCTCAACCGACGCTCCGCCCTCCCAACAGCACCCACGTCCACCCCGCGACCTTCCCGCTGCCCAAGCCGCACTCCGCCCTCAATCCACGACCCCGCCTAACCGCGCCCCGCCCCACTCGCGCGAAGGACCCCATCCGCTCCTCCCCCTCGGGAGACGCCCGCCCTCACCCACAATGGGACTCCTTTTAGACACTGGGCCGGAGCGCGGCCGACTGGGCTCGAAGGGCGCCTTATGGGCTGGCTCACGGACCGATCACCGTCGGGCAGACTGGGGGATGCCAAGGCGAGCGCGTTGGAGCCCCCGATCGCCGTCGGCGGAACTCACGAAACGCTCACCCGCGAACACGTAAGGTAGCCACATGGATACCCCCACCGACGTTCTGCACCGCGTATTCGGCTACGACTCGTTCAGGGCGGGGCAGCAGGAGATCATCGACCACGTCGTGGCCGGCGGCGACGCGCTCGTGCTCATGCCCACCGGCGGCGGCAAATCGCTCTGCTACCAGATCCCCGCCCTGGTGCGCCGCGGCGTGGGGGTCGTCATCTCACCCCTGATCGCGTTGATGCAGGATCAGGTCGACGCACTGCGGGCGCTCGGCGTACGCGCGGGGTTCCTCAACTCGACGCAGGACTTCGACGAGCGGCAGCTGGTCGAGTCGGAGTTCCTGGCCGGCGAGCTCGACCTCCTCTACCTCGCCCCCGAGCGGCTGCGCGTGGACGCCACGCTGCGGCTGCTGGCCAAGGGCGAGATCTCGGTGTTCGCCATCGACGAGGCCCACTGCGTGGCGCAGTGGGGGCACGACTTCCGGCCCGACTACCTGGAGCTGTCCACGCTGCACGAGCGCTGGCCCGATGTGCCGCGCATCGCGCTGACCGCCACGGCCACCCCGGCCACGCACGCCGAGATCTCCTCCAGGCTCGGCCTGAGCGAGGCCCGCCACTTCGTCGCCAGCTTCGACCGGCCCAACATCCACTACCGCATCACACCCAAGAGCGAGCCCAAGCGGCAGCTGCTGGAGTTCCTGCGCACCGAGCATCCGGGCGATTCCGGCATCATCTACTGCCTGTCGCGCTCCTCGGTCGAGAAGATCGCCGAGTTCCTGGTCGACAACGGCATCGCCGCCGTGCCGTACCACGCGGGTCTCGACGCCCGCACCCGCGCCACCCACCAGTCCCGCTTCCTGCGCGAAGACGGGCTGATCGTGGTGGCCACGATCGCGTTCGGCATGGGCATCGACAAGCCCGACGTACGCTTCGTCGCCCATCTCGACCTGCCCAAGTCGGTCGAGGGCTACTACCAGGAGACCGGGCGCGCGGGCCGCGACGGCCTCCCGGCCACAGTGTGGATGGCGTACGGCCTCCAGGACGTCGTCCAGCACCGGCGGATGGCCATGGAGGGCGACGAGGCCCACCGCCGCCGCCAGGTGGTCCACCTCGACTCCATGCTGGCGCTGTGCGAGACCGTCGGGTGCCGCCGGGTGATGCTGCTCGACTACTTCGGCCAGAAGGGCGCCGAACCCTGCGGAAACTGCGACACCTGCCAGAATCCGCCCGAATCCTGGGACGGCACCGTCCCTGCTCAGAAGGTCCTGTCGGCGGTGTTGCGGCTGGCGCGGGAGCGGCGGCAGAAGTTCGGGGTGGGGCAGGTGGTCGACATCCTGCTCGGCAAGAAGACCGCCAAGGTGCTGCAGCACGGCCACGAGACGCTCACGGTGTTCGGAGTGGGCACTGACCTGGGCAACGCGGAGTGGCACGGGGTGGTGCGGCAACTGCTGGCGCAGGGACTGCTGGCGGTCGAGTCCGACTACGGAGCGCTGGTGCTCACGGACGACAGCGCTTCGGTGCTCCGGGGACAGCGCGAGGTCCTGCTGCGCCGCGACACCCTGCGCCCCGCCCGGGCCAAGGTAGCCTCCTCATCGAAAGCCCAGGCGGTGGCCGAGCTATCCGCCGAAGCGGCCCCGCTCTTCGAGCGGCTCCGATCGTGGCGGGGCGCCACCGCGAAGGAGCAGGGGGTGCCCGCGTACGTCATCTTCCACGACGCGACCCTGAGAGAGATCGCCATCGCCCGACCGTCCTCACTGTCGGAGCTGAGCAACATCAACGGCGTCGGCGAAAACAAACTGGCGAAGTACGGCGAACCCCTCCTGGAGGTCCTCCAGGAGGACGCCTAACCCCCCACCACCCCCGCTCCTGCCGCCCGCCTCAGGCGTGCGTTCATCTTGTGCAGGAAGGCGAGGCGTGGTGGTGGCGACGGCCGCACGAAGAACGGTCGTCGCCACCACGTTGGTCGGCCGGGTCACGGCGATCGGGTGTCGCCGCCCCGCTGACGACCGGCCGGACGTGTGCTGGGCTCTGTGGTCGGTGTCCCCGACGTGGTTGCGGTACAGGATGATCGTACGGCGTGTGAGCGGGAAATGCTGGATGGGCTGGATTGTTCTATCTTTGAGGTTGGGGTCGTTGAGCTGGTCAGAGGGCTGTTGGCCAGTTCGGGTCACGGCCGAGATAGGCCAGAAGGTAGTCCTGGGCCGAGGCGCGCGGGGGCAGGGTCCTCGGCGGGGCGAACCTGTGCGGCCGGTCAACGTCCGTGACGAACAGATGGGCCAGGTCCAGCAGTTCCTCGGCCATGAGGTCCGGGATCGGGTGCTGTTCACCGCAGGCCTTGGCCACGTCCCAGCCGTGCACGGCAATCTCGATCGCACCCGCGGCGGCCACCATGGGCGCGGTCAAATGGCGATCGCCTATGGAGACCATCCCGGAATGGGTGACCGCGCCCACCCACACACCCAGCACCTCTGTGGCGCGGTCCCTGAGAAGGAGCGCCGGGTTGGCCCCGCATCCCTGCCTTCGCGGCGCAGAGCCACTGAAGCACAAAGCGGTGCTGTCTCCCTCTCCGGTCGCGGACGCAGCCACCCCGCGGACACCAGAGCGCGAAGAGGCGCTGTCTCCTCCCCCGGACGCGGATGCGTTCGACCCGCGAAAGCCCGTGCCCGATGAGGCGCCGCCGCCTCCATCGGATGCGGACGCGTCCGACCCGCAAAGGCCCGTACCCGGTGAGGCGCCGCACCCTCCACCCGACGTGGACGCAGCCGAACCACGAAGGTCCGTGCCCGATGAGGCGCCGCACCCTCCGCCTGACGCAGATGCAGCCGAGCCGCGGATGCCGGAGCGCAATGAGGCGGTGTCTGCACGGCCGGACGTGGGTGCTGTCGGCCTTCGAAGGCTGCGCTGTGGAGGAGTGCCGATGCCGTCGCCTGGTGCGGGGGTGGTCGGCCTTTGGGGGGCCGAGGTGGGCGGCATGCGTGGGTTGGGGGGTCTTGGCGTTGGGACAGGGGTGACGGACATACGTGGTGGTGCTGGGGGGATGTGGCCGGAGGCGGCGTCGTTCAGGGTTCGGAGTGAGTCGGCCATGTGGTCGAGCAGGTGCTGGAGGTTCCAGTCCGCGCAGGGAGTGGGACGGCAGAGGGCGGCCGGGGTGACTACGCGGAGGCTGCCCAGCGCGTAGTCGATCGCCCGTTCCAGCAGCGCAACCCCCGCGGCCAGTGCCTTTTCTTGATCGCACATATCGCCTCCTCTCTCACATGCAGACCCGCGTGCCCGGGAAAAATCATCGGCCCCGCATACGCTTGGGAGCCGGAGCCGGAGCCGGAGCCGGAGCCGGAGCCGGAGCCGGAGCCGGAGCCGGAGCCGGAGCCGGAGCCGGAGCCGGAGCCGGAGCCGGAGCCGGAGCCGCA
>NZ_JBSGFQ010000073.1:52589-65476 GCF_053603495.1 Nonomuraea sp. NPDC004186
CGGGAGCCGGGAGCCGGAGCCGGGAGCCGCGGGGGAGATCTGTCACCGACTCGCCGAATGTCGGGTTGACCGCAGCCGGAGGGGAGTTTCTGCCTTGGGCCTGATCAGCGGACTGCTCGACCGTTTCCTCGGATTGCCCGAGGCCACGACGCCCGACATCGAGGTCACCCACGGCTGAGCGTTCCGATGCCCGATGGCGTGGTGCTGTTCGCCGGCCGCTATCGACTGCGCGGTGCGGGGGCGCTGCGTGTGGTGCTCGTACGGACTCCGTACGGCAAGCACGAGCTCGACGCCAAGGGCACCGCTCGCGTGCCGGGCAGGCGCGGTATGCGGGTCATCGTGCAGAACGTACGCGGCGCGTTCGGATGCGGTGGCCGGTTCGCGGCCTTCCAGCAGGAGAGGGAGGACGGGCCGTCCGCGGGTGCCTGGTTGCCGCGAGCAGGCGTGGTGCGACGGGCGGGGTGCGACGGGCGGCTGGCGACGGCGGGGGCCAGTTACCTGGATACACGCACGCGGTGGGCGGTCGGGCCGTACTTCGATCCGCAGCTGGAGGCGATGTGCCTGAGGTTATAGCCGTCGCCCTCAGCCTGGAGGTTATAGCTGCCAGCCCTCGGCCTGGGGTTGCGGCCATCGCCCAACCTGGGGTTACGACCATCGCCCCAGCCTGGGGTTGCCGCCCGTCGCGCCCCGGCCTGGAGGTTCCGCCATCGCCCCCAGCCTGGGGTTGCCGCCCGTCGCGCGCCGGCCTGGAGATTCCGCCGTCGCCCCCAGTCTGGGGTTGCCGCCGTCGCGCCCCGGCCTGGGGGTTGCGGCCAGCGCATCCCGGCCTGAGGTTGCGGCCATCGCGCCCCAGGCCGGGGTTATGATCGCCGTCCCAGCCGGGGCTTTCGGGCTAGTGATGGGTGGTGGTCGCTTCGGGTTGATCCTGCCGGTCCGACGTCGTGGGTGAGCGGAACCATGCCGCGCCGCGTTGTGTGTCCATGTACTCGCGGACCCGCTTGACCAGGCCGGACTCCAGTTCGAAGATGAAGCAGTATTCGTTGTCGTAGTGGCCGCCGTGGGCAAGGGTGGCCTGCAGTCGCATCTCGACGACCACGGTGTCCCCGTCGGCGTAGAAGCCGGCGAACTCGATGGACACGTTGTCGACGAAGACCCTGGCGAATTCCTCGGTCAGGAAGCGCACGATGCGGTCCCGGCCGATGAGATGGTGGGTTCCATCGATGGCGCGGGAGGTCGCGTTGTCGGCAGGGGCGAGCCACTCCGCGTCAGGGGCGAAGACGTCGCGGACGCGGTCGGCATCACGCGTGGCGAAGACCCGCCAGGCGTCGATGATGAGTTGCTTGTTCGATGCTGCGCTCATGGAATGTCCTTAAGGAGATGGGTGAGCCCGAATTCTCGCGGGGCCCTGATCAGCAGGTCTGGTCACATTCGGCCAGGACTGGCAGCCTGTCCGGATCCGTCCGATCCGGTGAGCCGGTGGATGCCATCCTGGAAACGTGAACGCAGTCGGCGCCGTCCTGACCACCGGTATCTACTGTCAGGACGACTGCCCGGGCCGCCCGCTCCCGGCGAACACCACCCGCTACCCGTCCGCGGCCGCGGCGGAGGCGGCCGGGTACCGCGCCTGCCACCGGTGCCGCCCGTACCGGCAGGAACCGGCCACCGTCGCGGACATGCCCGAACTGGTGTGCCGCGGGGTCGAACTCATCGCCGGCGGAGTGCTGGACGACGCGACGGAGAGCAGTCTCGCCGGTCGGCTCGGCGTGTCCCCACGTCACCTGCGGCGCATGTTTCTTCAGCATGCCGGGGTCACGCCCGACCAGCTCGCCCGCTCCAGGCGCGCGCACTTCGCCCGCCGGCTGCTCGACGACACTGACCTTCGGATAGCCGACATCGCCTTCGCCGCGGGCTTCGGCAGCGTTCGGCAGCTCAACCGGGTCCTCATGGGCACCTTCCACGGCGCCCCGCGTGAGCTGCGGGCCCGACGGCGGGTCACCGACCGCCTCCAGGCCGACGGCGGACTGGCCCTCCGGCTCGCTCACGACAAGTCATTCGATTTCGCGGCCGCCCTGCGCCACCTGGCCGCACGCGCGACACCGACCGTCGAAGCGGTCTCGTGCACCTCTTATCGGCGCACCATCCTGATCGATCACGACCCCGGCATGATCGAGATCACCCAGCGATCCCCGACCGAGCTCCTGCTCGTCGCCCATCTCCCCCGGCTCAACGGACTCATCCACCACGTCCACCGGGCCCGGAGCATCTTCGCCCTCGACGGCTCTGCGAGGACGTGCGGTTCGTGGGATCCGTTCGAAGTCGGTGTGCATGACATCGTGCGTGCCGGGGTGCCGGACGCCGCACGGGCACGGGCGATCCTGGGTGACCTCGCCGGTCGGTTCGGCGCGGTCGTGCCCGGCCTGGCCCCAGTCGGCCTCACCAGGATGTTTCCGCGACCCGACGTCCTCGCTCGGGCCGATCTCGATGCGCTGCCCATCCCCGATGCCACCGTCCACACCTTACGATCGTTCGCGCAGGCGGCCGCGGACGGCTCGGCGACCCATCGATAGAAGCCGGAGCCCGCCGCGTTCGCTCCGGCGGGCTCGAGACGGTCGCGAGATCGGGGAGGCCGAAGCTGCAAGCCACGGCGCCTGCCGACCTTGGGCGTGGGATGCCCGCGAGGAGCGTCCAGAGGCGGTCGAACTCTCGCCGAGCGAGGAGCGTCCAGGGGCGGTCGACTCGCGCCGGGTGGCAGGAGCTGGTTGGCTTGGGGCCGTCGAAAGCGGCCGATCCGAGCGGGGGCTCTCCATGCGCAGTGTCGAACCCGAGGTCTTCATCGTCTCCCGTCCGTCGCTGGACTACGACGAGCTGGCCCGCTACCTGGCCGAGGTCGGCGGCGAGAGCTGGCTGGAGCGGCTCGATCGCGGCGACCTCGACGCGCAGAACCTCGCCGAGTTCGCCGGTCGGCTCTGCTACCGCTCCTTCGAGCCCGGCCTCAATCCCAACGTGGTCAGGATCAGGGAGAACCAGGACGATTACCTGCGCAACATCCTGGCCAGCGCACACGGCTCGGTCCTCGAGCACGTCAGCTTCAGCTTCGTGCTCCACAACGTCAGCCGGGTGCTGACCCACGAGCTGGTGCGGCACCGCCCGGGTGTGGCCGTCTCGCAGGAGTCGCTGCGTTTCGTCCGGCTGGACGAGCTGCCGTTCTGGTTCCCGGAGTGGGCACGGGAAGACGACGAGCTGATGAAGCGGGCCACGGCGGTGCTGGAGCAGCTCGAGCAGTTCCAGCTGTGGATGGCCGAGCACTTCGGGCTCGATGAGGAGGGCGTGCCGTTCTCGGAGAAGAAACACCGCACGTCGTTCATGCGCCGGTTCGCCCCGGAGGGTGTGGCGACCGGGCTGGTGTGGACCGCGAACGTGCGCACGCTGCGGCACACGATCGAGGCCCGCACCGCCGCCGGAGCGGAGGAGGAGATTCGCCTGCTGTTCCAGCGCATCGGCGAGCTCATGCGCCAGGAAGCCCCCGCTCTGTTCGGCGACTACGTCGTCGAGGAGGGCGGGGCCTGGGTGCCAGGATGGCGCAAGGTCTGAGCGGTCGCGTCAGGCTCCAGGCTGTTGGCGCTCATGCTTCCAGCGAGTCCGGGTCGCTAGCCGGAACCTCCCGGTATCGCCCGGAGTACAGGTTGCATGAAGTGGTTGATGATGGTGACGCTGTTGGTGGTCGCGGCTGGGTGTTCGGCCGAGGTGCCCGCGCCCGTGGCTGGGTCGGCCGTCCCGGGTCCCGTAAGCCCCAGCGCGGTAGGCCCGAGCGCCGTAAGCCCGAGTCCCATAAGCCCGAGCGCCGTTAGTCCAAGCACCGTAAGCCCGAGCTCCGTAGGCCCGAGCGCCGTAAGCCCGAGCGCCGTAAGCCCGAGCTCGGTAAGCCCGAGCCCGACGGCTACCAGGGCTGCGTGTAACGGGACCTCTGTGCTTCTCGGCGGGGGGTTTCCCGAGGTGCGGGGGGTGGGGCGGGATGCGGAGCTGTGGGGGCTGTTGTTCGTGGCGGGTCCGCCGCTGGCGCGCGGTGAAGAGATCAAGATCGTGTGGCGGATGACGGGTGAAGGGCCGCTGCGGGTCAAGGCGACGCTTCCCGACGGTACGCCTGCCAAGCTCGCCTGGGGGCCCGAGGAGCATGGCGGGTCGAGCTGGCACAAACCCGGCGAGGAGTGGGGTACGGGGTTCGTCTTCCCGAAGCGGGGCTGCTGGAAGATCGAGCTCACCCGTACGCGGGGCTCCGGGTACGTATGGCTGCCGGTCAAATAGCCCGGTCGATGAAGGCCGTCACGTCGTCCAGGACCTCGGCCTTGTTGGTCTCGTTGAAGACCTCGTGCCTGGCGCCCTCGTAGATCCGTTCGGTCAGGTCCGTACCCTTGATCGCCTCGACCCCCGGACGGCTCCCGTTCAGCGGGACGAGCTCGTCGTCGGCCCCGTGGACCCACAGCGTGGGCAGGGGCCCGAGCCGGCCGCCCTTGGCGATCGTGGCCAGCGTCGTGGCGAACGCCTCCAGCGTGGCGCGCTTGAACGGGCCGTGCCACACCAGGGGGTCGGCGGCGTAGGCGGCGCCCACCGAGAGGTCGCGGGAGAGGGTCGCCGGGTCGATCGGGACGTCCGGGGGCTCCTCGTAGGCCAGGAGGGTCGGGACGACCGCCCATTCGCCGATCACCGGGCCTGACAGTACGAGCGCCGCCAGGCCGTCGCCGTAGCGCTGGGCGTAGCGGGCCGCGATCATGCCGCCCATCGAGTGGCCGATCACCACGACCGGGACGCGGGGGTGGTCGTCCCTGGCCTGCTCCTCGACGGAGTAGACGTCGGTGACCACGTCCTCGAAGTCCGCGATGTGCACCCGGTCGCCGGCCGACTTGCCGTGGCCCGTGTGGTCGAGGCCGTAGACGGCGGCGCCGTGGCGGACGAGCCGATCCGCCACGTACTCGTAGCGGCCGATGTGCTCGCCGTACCCGTGGATCAGGACGGCCACGTAGCGCGGCCGGCCATGAGGCCATACGCGGACCGTGTTGAGGCCCGTGGTGCCGGTGAAGGTGTGCTCGCGCGACTCGGCCATGGTCACCGAGCGTACGCCCATGATCGCGTGATCGTCCACTGACTGGGACGCGGCTTGAGGCGTGCGGGTGGCGGGGACGGCCGGAGGCGGGAGGCGGTGGCGACGGGGGAAGCCGAGGTGCGGGGCCGAGAGGGGATGAGGAGGGGGCTGTGATGTCCGAAAACCGCTGACTTTTGAAGGCCTGGCGGTGTTGGAGAAGGTATGGACATCCACAGCATCATCGAAAGCCCGTTGGGCCCGATCCTGCTCGTCGGTGACGGCTCCGCGCTGACGCGCGTGTCGTTCGACGTGGGCGGAAGGGCTGGTCTGCGGTGGGAGCCGGCCGCGTTCGAGGAGGTCGAGCGGCAGTTCGCCGAGTACTTCGCGGGCGAGCGGGTCGCGTTCGACCTGCTGCTCGCCACCCGCGGCACCCCGTTCCAGGAGCAGGTGTGGGCGGCCCTGGATGAGCTGCCGTACGGGACCACGACGAGCTACGGCGCGCTCGCCGCGCGGGTGGGCGCGCCACGTGACCGGATCCGCGCGGTCGGCGCGGCCGTGGGCGCGAACCCGCTGCTCGTCGTCCGCCCCTGCCACCGCGTCGTCGGGGCGGACGGCTCGCTGACCGGGTACGCGGGCGGCCTCGAGCGCAAGCACGAGCTGCTCACGCTGGAAGGCGCCCTGCAGCCGCAGCTCTGGAGCGTCGTCGGATGAGCTCGGCGAAGCTGACGGAGGAGACCAAGATGGACTGGGCGAAACTGACGGAAGAGGTCAACTCGTACGGGTGCGCGCTGACGCCGCCGGTGCTCACCCCCGAGGAGTGCAAGGAGATCGCCGGCCTGTACGACGAGATCGGGCTGTTCCGGTCCACGATCGACATGGAGCGGCACCGGTTCGGCGCCGGGCAGTACCGCTACTTCAGCCGGCCGTTCCCGCCGCTGGTGGAGAAGTTGCGGGCGGAGTTCTACCCGCGGCTGCTGCCGATCGCCCGCGACTGGGCGGCAAGGCTGGGCCAGCCGGCGCCGTGGCCGGACGACCTCGACGAGTGGCTGGACATGTGCCACAGAGCGGGGCAGACCAGGCCGACGCCCATCCTGCTGCGGTACGGACGGGACGACTGGAACGCGCTGCACCGCGACCTCTACGGCGACCTGGTGTTCCCGCTGCAGGTCGTGATCGGGCTGGACCGGCCGGGCGAGGACTACACCGGCGGCGAGTTCCTGCTGGTGGAGCAGCGGCCGCGGGCCCAGTCGCGGGGGACGGTGACGCTGTTGCCGCAGGGGCACGGGCTGATCTTCACCACGCGCGACCGGCCCGTGCGCTCCTCGCGGGGCTGGTCGGCCTCGCCCGTGCGGCACGGGGTGAGCACCGTCCGGTCGGGGCTGCGGCATACGCTGGGGCTCGTCTTTCACGACGCGAAATGACGTACACGCTGGTGGGGGCCGACGGCCGCCCGTATGCGAGCCCGGTGTCCGGCACGCTGGGCGGGCATCGAGGGGCCCGGCTGTACGGGCGGCTGGACTGCCCCTCGGCGCTGCGCTCCATCGCTCGTGGGGGATATATCCGGCATCGCGTCTTCTTCGCGGACGCCGGTGACGCGGTGGCGGCCGGGTACCGGCCGTGTTCGAGGTGCTTGCCGGAGGCGTACCAGGCATGGAAGGGCCGGGAGACAGCGTGATGCGGGAGATCGCGCCGGGCGCGGTACACGTGCCCGGCTGGCTGACGCTGGACGAGCAGCGCCACCTGGTCGAGGCGTGCCGCGGATGGGCCATGGGGCCGGTGCCGATCCGGCACACCGTGCTGCCCCGGGGCGGCATGATGTCGGTCCGGACGGTGTGCGTGGGATGGCACTGGCAGCCGTACCGGTACACGCGCATCGCCCACGACGTGAACGGCCGGCAGGTGGCCGAGTTCCCCGCGTGGCTCGGCGAGCTGGGGCGGCGCGCCCTGGCCGACGCCTACGGACGCCCCGGCGACACGTACGAGCCCGACACCGCCCTGATCAACTTCTACGACGGCCAGGCCAGGATGGGCATGCACCAGGACAAGGACGAGAAGTCCGACGCCCCGGTGGTGTCGCTGAGCATCGGCGACCGGTGCCTGTTCCGCTTCGGCAACACCGAGACGCGCGGCCGGCCGTACACGGACGTCGAGCTCGCCTCAGGCGATCTGTTCGTGTTCGGCGGGCCGTCGCGCTTCGCCTACCACGGCGTGCCGAAGGTCCATCCGGGCACCGGCGATCCCGCCACTGGCCTGGCCTCCGGCCGCCTCAACATCACGATGCGCGTCACCGGCCTGCGGTGACGTAGTCGAAGTCCTCGTCGGAGAGTGTGCGCCGCAGCGTCCGCAGCACCTTCGCCGGGTCGTCGTCCGGCCCCTGTGCGTAGAAGGGCCTGCCGTCACGGCCGAACGTGATCGCCGCGTCCCCCTCCCACTTGCCCAGCACGTCGGCCGCCGGAGCGAAGTCCTCCGTCGGCTCGAACCCGAGCGTTCGCGCGTAGTCGACGGACCCGAACACCAGGTGCCGGGCCAGCTCGATCGGCGCCTCCTGGAAGCCCGCGTACTCGCCGAAGAAGTACTGGCGGAAGCGTCGCAGGTCGCGGTCGTCGAGCACGTCGGGGCCGATCGCGTTCTTCGCCCCGAGGCAGTAGACGTCGGCGAGGTAGCCGGCCACCGTCATCCTGTCCCAGGTGTGCCGCCGCGCGACCAGCACGCACACCAGGCCGCCCAGGCCCGAGTCGGGACCCTCGTCCACCCATCCGCGGGCCGGGTCGACGGTGAGCCCCGCGCTCCAGCCGATGTTGACCCAGCACCCGACCACCTCGGGCTCGGCGGTGGGGGCCTCCGAGGCGATGGCCCGCACCAGCGGCGCCACGACGGACGGCGACACCTTCAGCGCCTTGGCGATCTCCTTCGGGGAGCGGCCCTCGGCGCGCAGCTCGCGTACCCGATCCTTCAAGTCCATTCGGGCAGCCTAGCCGTCCTGGCCACCGCCGACCGCGCCACCATGACGGTCAGGGCGGCGTGGCGAGAACGATGGACACCGTCAAGCTCCCCGGTGGAAGTAGGACCGGCGCGGCTCCTGGCTGGTCAGGCGGCCGATGCAGCGCAGGAAGCGCGTGCCGGTCTCGAACTGCGCCTGCGACGGCGGCATCACGTCCGCCATCCAGCCGGCCGCGCCGGTGTTCCTGGCCGTGCCGACCCTGCTGGCCAGGAGCACCGTCCGGCTGCAGATCCGCTTGATCGTGGGGTGCTTGGCGAGGTCCTGCTGCACGTACGTGTCGGCGTCCGACGGGATCGGGACGACCGCGAACGTCTCCCACGAGTGCAGCTCCTCGCACCCGACCCGCCTGGCCTTCGTGTCACCCGAGATGATGACCAGGCCGCCCCAGCACTCCGACTCCTGCACGCACGCCGCCTCACCGCCGCGCACCTTGCTCGCCGGGCAGTTCTCCGTGTACGTCTTCAGCCCCTTGAACACGGTCTTCGCCTCTTCCGTGGCGCTCGTGGAGGCCGACGCGCTGGGAGTCGACGCCTGGTTGCCGCCCGGCTCCCTGGTGACGTACGTGTAGACGACCACACCGACGCCTATCGAGATCACCAGGGCCAGAGCGGCGGCGATCGAGACCAGCGCCCTCGAGGCACCGCGCCGGGCGGGTGGCACGGTGTCCGCGTGGCCGCCCGGCGGCGGGCCGGTGACCGGCGGACCCATCATCGGCTGCGGCCCCGGGTGACTCGCGTGCTGCCCCATCGGCGGCGGCCCCGGCCGGCTCAGGTGCTGCCCCATCGGCTGGGAGGGGGTCTGCGGTGCGGCGTGCCGTCCCCCGGAGGGGGCCGGGGCGGGCCCGAGCGGGACGACGGCGAGAGCGTCGCGGAACGCCTCCGCGGTGGGCGTGCGCTCGCGCGGGTCGCTGGCCAGCGCCTGGCGCAGCACGGCGGTCAGCTGGGGTGGCACGCCGGGAATGTCCGGAACGGGCAGGCGGTGCAGGGCCAGGATCATTGCCAGGTTCGGCACGCCGCTCTCGGGGAAGCGCGGCGGGCGGCCGTTCAGCAGCGCGTAGACGGTGGCGGCCAGCGCGTACACGTCACCGGCCGGGGTCGGCTCGGCCAGCTCGAACGCCTCGGGCGGCGCGTACGACGGCGTCAGGGACTCGCGCGTCACCGACGCCTCGGGCCCGGACGCGGGCATGGTGGCCAGCCCGAAGTCGGACAGCGCCACCTGGCCGTACCGGTTGACCAGGATGTTGCCCGGCTTCACGTCCCGGTGCAGCACCCCCTGCGCGTGCGCGGCGGCCAGCGCGTCGGCGATCCGTACGCCCACGTCACGCGCCTCGACCGGCGAGAGCCTCCGTCCGGACAGCGACCCGCCGGGGCACAGCTCAAGCACCATGTACGGCCGCCCGTCGGGCAGCAGCCCCGCGTCATAGACGGCCACGACGTGCGGGTGACCGGACAGGGCCCCGGCGGCCGTGACCTCGCGCATGAACCGGCGCCGGTCGCGGTCGGACAGCAGCACCCGGTTGTCGACCTTGAGCGCGACCTCGCGACCCACGGCAGACTGCACGGCGAGGTAGACGACGCCGAAGCCGCCCTGGCCGAGAACACCCTTGATCTCATAGCCAGAAACCGATAATTCGGACACGCGCGGAAGCGTACAGGTTCGGGGCGACACCCACTGGAGCGAGGTGATTCAGCCGGCGGTCTGGAGGACCTCGCGGAGCCGGGCCGCGTATGCCCGGGGATGGCTGGTGTTGCCGTTGTGCCCGCCCGGGAACTCCACCAGCTCCGTGCCCAGCAGCTCCGCCAGCTCGACCGCGCACCGGCGGTCGAAGACGTGGTGCGGGGTGGTGTGCCCGGCCGCGGGCAGGATGCGGGTACGGCACCCGCTCAGGTCGAGCTCGTCCTCGACGACGGCGGTGAAGTCGTGGCGGATGAAGAAGTCGAAGTTCGCCTGCCGTTGCGGCGTGATGGGCTGCGGGGTCAGGCCGGCCTCGGCGTCCTCGGTGATGCCGAGCACCCGCTTCACCTGGCCGATCGCCGCGGGCAGGCCGCCTGCGCGGTAGAGCGACTGGAGCTCGGCCAGCTCCTTGCCGTGTTCGGCCCGTTCGGACCCGGGCAGCAGCCACGGCGAGACGGGCTCGTGCGCGATGAGCAGGCTGAGCTGTTCGGGGTGCCCGACGGCCAGGTGCAGCCCGATGGAGGCGCCCAGGCTCTGACCCAGCATGATCACGGGCTGGTCGGTGAGGTGGGCCAGCAGCCGGTGCACGTCGTCGGCGTGCTCGCGCACGCTCACGCCGGTGCCGGGGACCGTGCTGCGGCTGAGCCCGCGCCGGTCGTACGTGATCACCGTGTACGCGTCCACCAGCCGATCGACCAGGTCAACGGTGCGACCGGCGTCGCCCTCGCCGCTCTGCGAGATCAGCAGGAGCGGGCCGCTGCCGCGCACCTCGTAGTAGAGGTCGACGCCCGGGATGCGCAAGATGTCTGCGTTCATGTCTCCAAAGATAATCCATCAAATCTGATGCATCAAGTTCGATGCATTATTCCGGGGATCAGTTTGGCGGCCAGTTCCTCCAGGACCGCCACGGTCTCCGCCACGCGCCGCGGATCCTCCGTGCCCAGCGCGACCCCCAGCGCGGCGTCGATCGGGGTATCCCTGACCTGCGTCACCCGTTCGGACACCCCAGGCGCCTCACGGATGATCGTGCGCCGCCGATCCGCGGGATCCGTCTCGGCGATCACCGCGCCCACGGAGCGCAGCCGCGCGATGGCCGCCGACACGGCGCTCTGCGGCAGCCCGGTACGGGCGGCGATCTCACCCACGGTGGTGTCGGGATGCCCGCGCAGGTCGCTCACCACGATCAGCACCGTGCGCACGCTCGTGGAGTGCTCACCGATGCCCTCGGTCGGCATGGCCTCCTCGCCGATCTTCATCAGCGTCCGGCCCAACAGAAACAGCTCGACCCCATTCACGAGCAGCAACATACCGGCGGTGATGGGTAGGGTCGTGCCACGTGACGACGGACTTGGAACGCCTTGCCGAACGCCTGCGCGAGTTCGCCAGGGCCAGGGACTGGGAGCAGTTCCACACCCCCAAGAACCTGGCGATGGCGCTGGCGGGCGAGGTCGGGGAGCTGGTGGCGGAGTTCCAGTGGCTCACGGCCGACGAGTCCGCGCAGCCCGATCCCGATGCGCTCGCCCGGATACGTACCGAGCTGGGCGACGTCACCCTCTACCTGGTCCGGCTGGCCGACGTGCTGGGCGTGGACCTGGTGGAGGCGGCCCAGGCCAAGCTGGACGACAACGACCGCCGCTACGACGCCGACCGCTACCGCGGCTCGGCCAGGAAGGCCCCGCCCTCCTCGCACTCCGGCTGAAACCCGGCAGCACTCACGACCTTACAGACTGCGTCCTTTGCTGTAAGTTCGCTGGGAATCGGATCAAGGACGCGATGACGAGCCATCGCGGCGACCTGGACCTTTCACTCCGCGTGACCGCCGACCCGGATCGGCCGGAACTCCGCCCTGGAGTGGATCTTCGCAGCACGAGAGCCGACCACACCCCGTTCGACATTGTGTTCGATTCTTGAGCGCGTCACTTTCTGTGCTTCTTGACCGAATGTGCCACTTTGTGGCGTGATGCGGATGTTTTGGATCGAGAGATTTTTAGATCCTCCTTATCTGCAACAAGAACGGAAAGATCAACTATGAGACGCACACTGACCGCGTTAGGCATCGGCCTGAGCCTGCTGGGATCCACCGCCATCTCCACCCCGGCGCAGGCCGAGGGCGAGATAACGGTGGCCCCTCTCGCCACCGTGTCGGCCGCTCAGGAGATCGCGCGGTTCTGGCTCGCCGACGGAGCCGCCAACCTGAAGAACGCCACCCCCTATGCCGTACAGACCGAGGTCCAGGGGGAACGCGTGTCCATCCCCGTCTCCCCGGACACCAAGCCCGGCTCGGTCGCGCCGGTGGCGGGCCCGGCGGAGCCGAAGGGCAAAACGCCCACGAGCACGGGCAAGGTGTTCTTCATCGGTGGTGACGGGCAGCCGCACTGGTGCACGGGCACCGCACTGCAGTCGCAGTACCGCAACCTCGTCGCCACGGCCGGTCACTGCGTGTACGACATCGAGCGCTCCGACACCACACTCGGCAAGTGGGTTTTCGTCCCCGGCTACACCGCCGGCACCACTCCGTGGGGCCTGTACGTCGGGAAGCAGGCCTTCGCCCACTTCGACTTCTCCACGTACCAGAGCTACGACCGCGACTTCGCTTTCGTGAACGTCTACAACGGCGTGGTCTCGCCCTCCCCCGACGTGCTGACCGACACCGGGAGGCTGGTCGACAACACCGGCGGGCAGGGCTTCGCCTGGAACCAGCCGACGGACTCCATGATGGACGTCTTCGGCTACCCCGCCGGACCCAACCCTGACGGACGGCGGCCCTACACGGGCGAGAACCTGGAATGGTCCACCGGGTCGATCTCCACCATGACGCTGTCCGGTCTCCCCGGCGACCTGTTCCTCGGCGTCGAGTCGCCGTTCACCGGTGAAGGCTCCCTCGGTTCTTCCTGGCTGTACCAGTACAGCAGTGACTACCGTGCCGGCTACCTCAACGGCATCACGATCAGCGTTGCC
Source organism: Nonomuraea sp. NPDC004186 (assembly GCF_053603495.1). NCBI lineage: Bacteria > Bacillati > Actinomycetota > Actinomycetes > Streptosporangiales > Streptosporangiaceae > Nonomuraea > Nonomuraea sp. NPDC004186. The sequence continues at coordinate 65,300 of NZ_JBSGFQ010000073.1, forward strand.
GACACCAATGGCGACGGCCGCTACGACACCGGCGTCTCGCCGTACTTCGACGGCGCGGTGAACGTCATCTACAAGGCCGCCGCAGCGGCCTGGACCGGCTCGATCGCGTAGAGCAGCTACCGCGGCCGCGTCGCCTGGCCGGACAGGGGCCGCGGGCGCCGGGAAGGGCCCGAGGCC
>NZ_JBSGFQ010000074.1:0-65174 GCF_053603495.1 Nonomuraea sp. NPDC004186
AGCACCTGCTCGGCCTGGGGCACGCCACCGTCTGGCACGTCGCGGGGCCTCTCCGGTGGCCGGCGGCGCGCGACCGGGCGCGCGGCTGGCGGGAGGCGCTGGCCGCCGCCGGGGCTCCCGAGCCGCCGGCGCCGGAGGGCGACTGGTCCCCCGCCTCCGGGTACGAGGCGGGCCGGGCGCTGGCGGCGGACCCGCGGGTCACGGCGGTGTTCGCGGCCAACGACGACATGGCGATCGGCGTGCTGCGCGCCCTGGCCGAGGCCGGTCGCGCGGTGCCGGACGACGTGAGCGTGGTCGGCATGGACGACATCCCGGCGGCGGCGTACCTGTCGCCACCGCTGACCACCATCCGCCAGGACTTCGAGGCGATCGCCCGCCACGGCCTCGCGCTGCTCGCCGCCGAGATCGAGCGCTCCCCCGGCGAGCCCGGCGAGCCCGACCTGCCCGCGCACCTCGTGGTGCGCCGATCGACCGCACCGCCCGCAAAGTGAGGAAGGGAACCCCTGTGCCGCGAGTACTCTTCGGCGCCGCCTACTACCCCGAATACCACCCCGCCGACCTGCTGAAGACCGACCTCGACCTGATGGCCGACGCGCGTTTCTCGGTGATCAGGGTCGGCGAGTCGGTCTGGTCCACCTGGGAGCCCGAGAACGGCCGCTTCGATCTCGACTGGCTGCAACCGGCGCTGGACGGCGCGCACGAGCGGGGCATCGGGGTGATCCTGGGCACGCCGACGTACGCGGTCCCGCCGTGGCTGGCCCGGCTCTACCCGGAGATCGCCGGGGAGCGGGCCACCGGGCAGCGCATCGGCTGGGGCGCCCGGCAGGAGATGGACTTCACGCACCCGGCGTTCCGCTTCCACGCCGAGCGGATCACCCGCAAGGTCGTCGAGCGGTACGCCGGCCACCCGTCGGTCATCGGCTTCCAGGTCGACAACGAGCCGGGCCTGCACCTGCTGCACAACCACGGCGTGTTCCAGCGGTTCGTCGACTGGCTGCGCGAGCGCTACGGCGACGTGGAGACGCTGAACCGGGAGTGGGGCCTGGTCTACTGGTCGCACCGGCTGTCGGACTGGGCCGACCTGTGGCGGCCGGACGGCAACGCCCAGCCGCAGTACACGCAGGCGTGGCGGCGCTTCCAGGCCGACCAGGTGACCGAGTTCATCGGCTGGCAGGCGGACATCGTGCGCGAGTACGCCCGTCCCGAGCAGTTCGTCACCACGTGCATCGCCTACGACCGGCCCGGGGTGGCCGACGACGAGCTGACCCGGCGGCTCGACGTCACCGCGGGCAACCCGTACTACACGATGCAGGACGGCCTCGCGCTGCCCGCGCCGCAGGACGCGCCGCAGAGCTGGATGACCAGGAGCACCTGGGCGCTCTATCTCAGCGCGGACCGGATGTTCTCCTCCCGCCAGGAGCCGTTCCTGGTGACCGAGACGAACGCGCAGGCCATCGGGGCGCCCTGGGTGAACCAGCCCGCCTACGACGGCCAGTGGCGGCAGGCCGCGTGGGCGCTCGTCTCCCGCGGGGCCTCCATGATCGAGTACTGGCAGTGGCGGACGCTGGTGTTCGGCACGGAGACCTACTGGGGTGGCGTGCTGCCGCACAGCGGGCGGCCGGGGCGCACGTACCGGGAGATCGCCCGGATCGGGGCCGAGCTGGAGACGGCGGGAGAGCTGGTCGAGGGGCTGGTCCCGGACGCGGACGTCGCGATGCTCTACTCCACGCCGAGCAAGTGGGCGCTGAGCGCCCAGCCCGCGCTCGGGCGGCCGGACGGCGGGCCGGACGAGCGCTCCTACCAGGGCATCTTCGAGCCGTTCTACCGTGGCGCGTTCGACGCCGGCTGCCAGGTGCGGGTGGTGCACGCCGCCCAGGCCGTCGCCGAGGAGCCGGCCGCGCTGGCCGCCCGGCATCCGGTGCTGGTGGCCGCCGGGCTGTACGTGGCCGACGACGCCACGCTGGACTGGCTGACGGCGTACGCGGCGGCGGGCGGGCACCTGGTGGTCGGCCCGCGCACCGGCTACGCCGACGCCGAGGCACGGGCCCGCAGGGACGTCCAGCCGGGCAGGCTGGCCGACGCCGCGGGCGCCTGGTACGACGAGTTCAGCAACCTGACCGAGGACGTGCCGGTCAGGGGGCCAGTCGGAGGCCCAGTCAGAGGCACGGCGTTCCCGGAGGACGCGGCGGGCACCCGGTGGGCGGACGGCCTGCAGGCGGACGGGGCGGAGGTGCTGGCCGGCTACGAACACCCGCACTTCGGGCGGTTCGCGGCGATCACCACCCGCGCGCACGGGCGGGGGCGGATCACCTATGTCGGCACCGTGCCCAACGCGGCCCTGGCCGAGGCCCTGTTCCGCCGGCTGGTGCCGTCGCCCGGCCCCTGGTCGGAGCTGCCGCCCGGCGTCACCTCGACCGGCGCCACCGCGCGCGACGGGCGGCGGGTTCGTTTCCTGCACAACTGGGCGTGGGAGCCCGCGTCGGTGCGGGTACCGGTCCCGGTACGGGATGTGCTCGACGGCTCCGCCCACGAGGCCGGCGCCGAGTTGCCGCTGGGACCGTGGGACGTGCGGGTGCTGTCGGAGACGGCAGGCGGCGACGTACGCTGATCTTGCGCCCGTACGGCCAGGAAGGAAACGCATGGCGGTCAACGTCACTGTCTGGAGCGAGAACTATCACGAGCCGCGCGAGGAGGCGGTACGCCGCATCTATCCCGACGGCATGCACGGCGCCATCGCGGAGGGGCTGACCGAGCTGCTGGGCGAGCGCGTGAGCACGCGTACCGCCGTGCTCGACGAGCCCGAGCACGGCCTGACCGACGCGGTCCTGGCCGGCACCGACGTGCTGACCTGGTGGGGCCACATGGCGCACGAGGAGGTCGACGACAAGGTCGTGGAACGCGTGCGGCGGCGCGTGCTGGGCGGCATGGGCCTGCTGGTGCTGCACTCGGCCCACTACTCCAAGATCTTCCGTGCGCTCATGGGCTCCACCTGCACGATCAACTGGCGCGACGCCGGCGAGCGCGAGCTGGTCTGGACGGTCGCGCCCGGCCACCCGATCGCGCAGGGCGTGCCCCGTCCGCTGGTCATCGAGCAGCAGGAGACGTACGGCGAGCCGTTCGGCATCCCGGAGCCCGACGAGCTGGTGTTCATCAGCAACTTCAGCGGCGGCGAGGTGTTCCGCAGCGGCTGCTGCTTCCGCAGGGGCCTGGGCAAGATCTTCTACTTCAGCCCCGGCGACCAGGAATATCCCGTCTACCACCACCCCGGCGTGCGGCGGGTGCTCGCCAACGCCGTCCTGTGGGCCGCGCCGGCGGACGGCGTGGGCGAGCCGCTCCAGAACGCCCACACCCCCATCCAGTGGTAGGAGGCCGCGTGACCTTCGAGATCGTCAAGGAGGACCGGCCGCTGCGCGGCGTGGTGGTGGGCGCGGGCTACATCGGCGGCCAGTGGGCGCCCGAGCTGGTCGCCCACCCCGGCACCGAGCTGGTGGGCTGGGTGGACGTGGTGGAGGACCGCGCCCGGGCCGCCGCCGCCGAGCTCGGCCTCGACGACCTGCCCGTCAGCGCCTCGCTGACCGCCGTGCTCGACGGCGAGGAGCCCGACTTCATCGTCAACTGCACCGTCCCCCAGGCCCACCACGACGTGACGGTCACGGCGCTGCGGCGCGGGGTGGCGGTGGTGAGCGAGAAGCCCATGGCGGTCACCCTGGACGAGGCCCGCTCGATGGTCCGGGCGGCCGACGAGGCGGGGCGGCTGTTCGCGGTCAACCAGAACCGCCGGTTCATGCAGACCCTGGTGGCCTTCCGGCGCACGGTGGCCGACCTGGGGCCGCTGGGGGTGCTGACCTCGGAGTTCTTCATGCCCTACCGTGGGCCGGAGTTCCTGGGGACGCTGGAGCATCCGCTGTTACAGGACATGGCGATCCACCTGTTCGACGCGGCGCGGGCGGTGTCGGGGACGGATCCCGTGTCCGTCTACTGCGAGTCGTTCCGGCCGTCGTGGACGTGGTATCCGGGGGCGTGCTCGGCGACCGCGATCTTCGAGATGACCGGCGGGCTGCGCTACACGTTCGCCGGGAGCTGGTCGGCGCCGGGCCAGGCGACATCCTGGACGGGCAGCTGGCGGGCGGCCGGTCCTCGCGGGACGGCGCGCTGGGACGGCAAGGGTGATCCGACGGCCGAGGCGGCCGAGGGGCACGTGGTGCGGCCGCACCCGCCGGAGGCCGACGCGTTCCCCGGCCGGCGGCGTTTCCAGGGGCTGGCCGAGGGGCTGGAGGAGTTCGTGACGGGGCTGCGTACGGGGCAGGCGCCGCAGGGCGAGTGCCACGACAACATCCGCAGCCTGGCCATGGTCACCGCGGCCCTGGAGTCGGCCCGCACGGGCGCTCGGGTGCCGATCACGCTCTGACGCCCGGGGGGCCGCGTCTCGGCGCGGCCCCCCGCTAGGATGGGAGGGCGTTGCCGGGCGCGTCCAGTCCGCGGGGAAGGGATCATCCCACTGGCGGCACACTTTCTGTGGTCGACGGACCTCGGCCCGAGCTCGCGGACCCGGGCAGCCGGAGGTTCGCCGTGTCCGATCTTCCCCAGCGCCCTTCGCTGGAGCATCTGCGCAAGCAGGCCAAACACCGCAAGCGTGCCCGGGGCGTCCCGCTGAGCCGGGCTCAGTTCGAGCTGGCCCGCGAGTACGGCTTCCCGAGCTGGCCGAAGCTGGTCGAGCACGTACGCGTCGCCGCCCTGGAGGGCATCGAGCGGGCGCTCGTCCTGGCCGATCCGGCCGCGCTGGCGGCGTTCCTCCCGGCCGGTGAGCCGGTCGGCGGGCTCCCGCCGCTGCTGGTGCTGCTGCGGCGGGCCGTCGCCCCCGCCGAGCGGGTACGCGAGTGCGCCCGGTTCCTGCTGGACGCCGGCGCCGACCCCGGCAGCCACACCGTGGAGTGGGGCGGCGAGGGCAGGCGGACGGCGCTGTTCGACGCCGTGGAACGGGGTGACCTGGCCCTGGCCCGGCTCCTCGTCGAGCGCGGCGCGCCCCCGGACGAGGACGCCTTCTACCACGCGTGCGAGCAGTCGGACCCGGCCTTCCTCGACCTCCTCCACCGGCCCGGCTTCGAGCGCATGGTGGCGCACAAGCTGGACTTCGAGGACGCGGCGGGGCTGCGCTGGTTCCTCGACCGCGGCGCCGACGTGAACGCCTGCCGCGCCCTGCACCACGCCATCGCCCGTGGCCGGGGCGTCACCATCCTGACGATGCTCCTCGACGCCGGGGCCGACGTGAACCTGCCGTGGGACCGCTGGGACGTCGGCCGCCGCCCCCTCGCGCTGGCCGCCCGCTGCGGCCACCTGGCCGCGTACGAGCTGTTGACCGCGCGGGGCGCGACGGCCGACCTGGACCCTGTGGACGCCGCCGTCCTGGCGGTGGCCCGGGGCGAGTCGGCGCGCCTGCCCGCCGCGCCGCCACCGGCTCTCGGCAACCCGGCGGACACCGGGGACTACGGCTGGGCGCTGGGCCAGTTCGCCCTGCTGGGCCGTACCGACGTGGTGCGGGCCCTGCTGGACGCCGGCATGGCGGTGGACACGCGCGGCTGGAGCAACTTCACGCCGCTCGACCAGGCCGCCATGCACGGCCGCACGGCGACCGTGCGGCTGCTCATCGAGCGCGGCGCCGATCTGGACGACCGCGCCTTCGACGACGAGGGCCCGACCCCGCTGGACTGCGCGCTGTGGGGGCTGCGCCACAACCGCGCGGAGGACGGCGACTACCTCGGCACCGTGGAGGCCCTCCTGGAGGCGGGCGCGCCCACCCGCCTGGACCCTCCCACGGGCGACCCGGCCATCGACTCCCTCTTTCTCAACAGGATCAGCCGAGCTTGAGCAGTAGTTCGGCGAGCTCGGCCGGCATGGTGATCATGCAGTCGTGGCCGGTCGCCAGTTCCCACACCTGCGCCGGGGTGCCGTTGGGCTGCGTCTCGGGGACGGGCCGGCGGGTGATGCCGTCCGGCTTGCCGACGGTGCAGTGGATGTGGGTCCGCGGGATCGCGTTCACGGCCGGGTTGTCCAGCCGGACCGGCTGCTGGAGGGAGCGCACCGGCTGATCCGACAGCATCGTGCGCAGCCAGGCGACGTCCGCGGGGTCGGTGACCCCGAACAGCCCCGCGGGCGGCGGCAGCTCGGGCAGCGGCGGAACCCGCCAGCCGCTGCCGGACTCCGCGGCGCGGTCGATCAGAACCCGGGTCACGGGCTGGACGTCGGCCGCGCTCTCGCCGTCCTCCGGGACCATCGCGTCGAGGTAGACCAGGTGTGCGATCCGATCCGGGACCTGGTTGGCGGCGGACGAGATGACCAGCCCCGCGTAGCTGTGTCCCACGAGTACCACCTCGGTGAGGTCCTCCTCGAGGATCAGCCCGACGATGTCGCCGACGTGCGTGTCCAGCCCGACCTCGGGGCTGAGCAGATGCGCCTTGTCGCCGTGGCCGGTCAGCGACGGCGCGGCCACCCGGTGTCCGGCCGACTCCAGCAACGGGACGACCCGCTCCCAGCACTGTCCGCTGTGCCAGGCACCGTGTACCAGCAAATATGTTGTCATGGTCCGCCAGGCTGCCGACCAGGCCCGGACGGAGCCAGAGCCCCCGCGATCCTGGGGGTGACAGGACCAGGCAGGCAGGCGGTCGCGCGGATTACAGTGCGGGGATGAGCGAATCGAACCTGCTGGGTGATTACGTGCGCGCGCGCCGCGAGCTCATCACTCCGGAACAGGTCGGTATCCCCGTTACGGGGGTGCGGCGCGTGCCGGGCCTGCGCCGGGAAGAGGTCGCGATGCTCGCCGGCATCAGCGCCGACTACTACCTGCGCCTGGAGCAGGGCCGCGACCGCAACCCCTCCGCGCAGGTCCTCGAGGCCCTCGCCCGCGTGCTGCGGCTCGACGACGACGCGACGGCGTACCTGCTGCGCCTCGGCGCCGGCCAACCCCGGCGGCGCCGGCGGCGGCCCAGGAAGGAGACCGTCCCTCCGGGCGTCGCCCAGCTCGTCGCCATGCTGCCGCTGCCCGCGTACGTCGAGGGCCGCTACTTCGACGTCCTCGCCGCCAACGCGCTGGCCACCGCCCTGTCGCCGCGCCTCGTGGCGGGCGCCAACCGCCTGCGGGACCTGTTCCTCGACCCCGCCGAGCAGGCGCTCTACCCGGACTGGGAGAACGCCGCCGCCGGCATGGTCGCCGGCTTCCGCGAGTCCGTCGGCACCGACACGGACGATCCCCGATGCATCGAGCTCGTCGGCGAGCTCTCCCTCGCCAGCCCCCGCTTCAGCCGGCTCTGGGCCCGGCACGACGTGGAGGCGTGCGAAGGCGCGCCCAAGCACATCGATCACCCGCAGGTCGGTGGCCTGCGGCTGAACCGGGAGCGGCTGGGCGTCAGCGGCGCTCCGGGCCAGACGCTCGTCGTCTACCACCCCGACCCCGGCACTGACAACGCCGACAAACTCGCCCTTCTCGCCTCGGCCACCGCCACAACGGCCCACGAACGCGAGCAATCGATTTCCCTGGAGATCCGCACGCCGCGCGAGGGGTGAAAGATACTGCAAAGAACCAGTATGTCGTGACGAAGGCCACGGCCCCCAGCACGTAGAGTGACGGTTCTGGAGAGGGCTCTGGGGCGAGGCACGATCGGGATGGTGTGGGACGACGCGCCGTACCCGATGCTGACGGTCGATAGCGCCGGCATCATCGAGCGGGCGAACGAGGCGGCCCGGCTGCTTCTCGCCGGCGCGGCCGTCGGCGTGCCGCTGGCGCGGGTGGCTCCGGCCTGGCTGTCGCAGGCCCATCGTGAGGCCTGCGCCGGGCGCCGTAGCGATCAGCGGGCCGGGCAGCGAGCCCGCGGGCCGGTCGGCGGGCCGGTGTTCGAGGCGCATCCGGTGCACGCCGGGCGCGATCGGGTCACGTGGTGGCTGGTCGACGTCGACGATCACCAGCGGGCCGTCGAGGAGCTGCGCGCCGAGCGGGAGTGGACCGCGTTCATGGTGGAGGCGTCCGTCGAGCTGCTGTCGTCGCTGAACATGGAGCGTTGCCTGGTGGCGACCGCGCGCCTGGCCGCCCGGCGGCTCGCCGACGCCGCGCTGGTCGTCATGCCGCTGGCCCCGCGCCAGTACGCGATCGTCTACTGCGATCAGCGGGGCGAGGTGTCCCACGAGCGCGCGTCCGTCGATCCCCGTACGCTCCCGGGGCTCGCGGAGGCGCTGCAGGGCTTTCCTCCGGCGCCCATCCGGTGGGTCGAGCCGGCCGAGGCGCCCGGCTGGGTGCTGCGCGACCGGGGCGGCGAGGTGGGCTCCGTGGCGGTGACCGCGCTGCCGGGCCATGGCCTGGCCGCGGGCGCGCTGGTGCTGCTGCGCCGTACCCCTCGGGCCGGTTTCTCGGACGCCGAGACGGTGTTCGCGCCGCTGTTCACCGCGTGGGCCGGCGCGGCGATCTCGGTCGCGCGGCTGTACGCCGAGCAGGCGGCCATCGCCGAGACCCTGATGGCGGAGCTGCTGCCGCCCACGGCGCCGCCGCTCGAGGGCGTGGAGCTGGCGGCCCGCTACCGGCCCGCGGGCGACAGCGAACGCGTCGGCGGCGACTTCTACGACGTGCATCCCGTCGGCGGCTCCGGCCGGGAGTCGCTGGTGGTGCTCGGCGACGTGTCCGGCAAGGGCCTGGAGGCCGCCGTGCTCACCGGCAGGATCCGCAACATCCTGCGCGCCCTGGTGCCGCTGGCCGACGACCACCATCGGGTGCTCGAACTGCTGAACGGCGCGCTGCTCACCCACGGGGATCCGACGAGCTTCGTCACGCTGGTCCTGGCCTCGATCTCGCGCCGCGCGAACCAGGTCGTGGTGCGGCTGACCAGCGCCGGGCATCCGCCGCCGCTGATCCTGCGCAACGACGGCCGCGTGGAGCCGGTGCACGCCGCCGGCACGCTGATCGGCCTGGTGGAGCCCATCACCAGCGTCACCGAGCCGGTGCTGCTGGAGCCCGGCGAGACGTGCCTGCTCTACAGCGACGGCATCGTCGAGGCCAGGGGCGGCCCGCTCGGCGACGAGTTCTTCGGCGAGGAGCGGCTGTGCGAGCAGCTCCGGCAGTGCGCCGGCATGCCGCCCGAAGCCCTGGCCGACCGCGTACAGATGCTGGCCTGCCAGTGGGTCGGCGCCGGCGAGCACGACGACATGGCGGTCGTCGCCATCACCGCGCCCCGCGAGCCCTCTCACGGCGCGCCGCCATGACACGCGACGTCGAGGAACGGGTCGAGACGTTGTGGGCGGCGGCGACGGCCGGTGACGAGTACGCCGCCGCCGACGCGGTGCTGGCCGCGCTCGACGCCGGGATGCCCATGGAGACCCTGCTGCTGGACGTCGTCGCCGCGGTGCAGTCGCGCGTCGGCCTGGAATGGGTGGCCGACCGCATCACGGTCGCCCAGGAGCACACCGCCACGGCCGTCAACGAGCGCGTGCTCGCGACGCTGGCCCATCTGCCCTCCGCACGGCGGAGTCCGGAGCCGGGCAGGGGCCGCATCACGGTGGCCTGCGTCCACGGCGAGTGGCACGCGTTCCCGGCGCGGCTGCTGGCCGAGGTGCTGCGCCTGCGCGGCTGGCACGTCGACTACCTGGGCGCGCAGGTGCCCACGCCGCACCTGGTCGCCCACCTGCACCGGACGAATCCGGACGCGGTGGCGCTGTCCGGCTCGCTCACACCCCGGCTGCCCGCCGCGCACGCGGCCATCACCTCGTGCCAGGCGGTGGGCACGCCGGTGCTGGCCGGCGGCGCCGCCTTCGGCCCGGACGGCCGCTATGCCCGGCTGCTCGGAGCCGACGCCTGGGCCCCCGACGCGTGTGCCGCCGCCGACCTCCTGGCCGGCGGGCCGCCGCCGTGCCGCCCGGCGGCCGGCCGGAGCGCCGAGGAGCGGCCGCACCTGGCCGGCCCCGAGTACGCCGACCTCACCGGGTCCGCTGTGGACCTGGTGAGAGGTGTCGCGGAAGAGCTGACCCGGCGCGTCCCCGAGCTGGCGCCGACCTACGCGGAGCGCAGGCTCGGACATCCCGCCGAGGACGTCGCGTCCATCATCGACCACCTGCGGGCCGCCCTGTACGTCGACGACCCCGAGCTGTTCTCCTCCTTCGCGGGCTGGATGGCGGACGTCCTCACGGCGCGCGGCATCCCGGCGCGGGTGCTGCTCCCCGTCCTGGAGGCGCTGGCCGAGCGCCTTCCCGGCTCCCCCCGCGCTCTCGTCATGCTGGAGGGGGCGCGCGACGTGGCGCGTCGGTAGCGCCGTCCGGGAGGAACGACGGGGCTTCGTCCCTAGTTCTTGATGCCCGTCAGGGTGACCCCCTCGATGAAGTAGCGCTGCATGAAGAAGAACAGCGCGATGATCGGCGCGATGATGGCCGCCGAGGCCGCCATGAGGTAGCCCCACTGGGTGATGTACATGCTCTGGAACGACGCCAGCCCCAGCGACAGCGTGTAGTTCTCCTCGTTCTGCAGGTACAGCAGCGGCCCGAGGAAGTCGTTCCAGGTGCCGATGAACGTGAAGATGGTCACCACGATGATCGCGGGTTTGGACAGCGGCATGATGATCGTCCAGAACACCCGCCACGGCGAGGCCCCGTCGATGTAGGCGGCCTCGTCCAGTTCGAACGGGATCGTCAGGAAGAACTGCCGCAGCAGGAAGATGTTGAACACTCCCCCGCCCGCTCCGGCGAACCAGCTCGGGACCGTGAGCGGCGCGATGGTGTCGATCGCGTCCAGCTGCTGCCACATGACGAACGTCGGGATGAGCGTCACCGCGTACGGCAGCATCACGCCGCTGAGCAGCAGCGCGAACACCACGTTGCGCCCGCGCCAGCGCAGCCGGGAGAAGCTGAAGGCCGCCACCGCGCAGGTCAGCACGGTGCCCAGGACGCTGATGACGGCGATGACCACCGTGTTGAGGAAGTAGCGGGCGAACGGCTGGGTGGTGAGGGACTCGCTGAAGTTCGACCACTGGAACGGCGAGGGGATCCACTGGGGCGGCGAGACGAACATCTGCGCGTCCTGCATGAGCGCGCTGCGCACCAGCCAGACGAACGGCAGCAGGGTCGGGATCGACCCCGCCACCAGCGCCACGTAGAGCAGGATGCGGCCGTACCTGCGCGGTTTGCGCAGCCCCTGGGTCGGGGCCACGCCGCGCGCGGTGGTCTTGTCCGGTGTCGCCAGGGCGGTCATCGCGCGCCTGCCATCTCGTAGTAGACCCAGCGGCGGGCGTTTCTGAACATGAGGAACGTGACCACCATAATGATCATGAACAGGGTCCAGGCGAGGGCGCTGGCGTAGCCCATCTCGCTCTCGGTGAACGCCTTGCGGAACAGGTAGTAGACGTAGAAGAGCGTGGCGTGGTTGGGGCCGCCCTCGGTCATCACGTACGCCTGGTTGAACACCTGGAAGGTGCCGACCACGCCGACCACCAGGTTGTAGAAGATGGTCGGCGTCATCATCGGCAGCGTCACGTGCCAGAAGCGCCGCCACGCGCCGCCGCCGTCGATCGAGACGGCCTCGTACAGGTGCCTCGGCACGCCCTGCAGCCCCGCCAGGAAGATCACCATGGTGTTGCCGAAGCCCCACGTGCTCATGATGATCATCGAGGGCACCGCGGTCGACTCGGCGTAGATCCACTGGGAGCCCGGCAGGCCTCCCTGCCGGAGCAGGGAGTTCAGCAGGCCGAAGTCCGGGTTGAAGATCCAGATCCACAGGACGACGTTGGCGATGGCGGGGACCAGCGTCGGCAGGTAGAAGATCGTCCGCCAGACGGCCAGGCCGCGTACCTTCTGGTTGAGCAGCATGGCCACGGCGAAGCTGACGATCAGCACCAGCGGCACCGCGCCGAGCGTGTAGTACGTGGTGGTGGACAGCGACTTCCAGAACAGCTCGTCCTGGACCATGGTGGCGTAGTTGTCCAGGCCGACGAAGTTCGGGCTGGCGCCGATCGTCCAGTCGGTCAGGCTGAAGTACGCCGACGCCACCATGGGCCCGATCGTGAAGATGACGAACCCGAGGATGGCGGGCAGCGCCATCAGGATGCCCCATCGTGTTTCGAGGCGGCGCATCACAGCTCCTGGGAGTGCTGCCAGCCCTGGAGCATGCTGGAGATCTTCGGCGCGACGGCCTTGAGGATCTCGGCGGCCGGTCGCTTGCCGGTCTCGAGCTCCTGGAGGGCGGGGGTGAGGACGTCGCTGGAGATGGTGGACATGTTCTTGACGCGGTTGCCGAACGTGGGCACGCCGTGATCGCGCGCGTAGTCCACCACGGCCGTGCGGAACTCCGGCGGGTGGAGCTCGTTCTTGGTCCAGGAGTCGATGGAGGCCTGGTCCTCGTAGTACTTCTTCTCCTGGGGCATCCACAGGCCCTTGGCGAACAGGTCGACGTAGCGCGGGTCGTTGTGGAAGGCGAACAGCTCGACCGCCTCCTGCTCGTGCTCGGACCCCGCGAACACCGCCGAGGCGCCCGCCACCTGGGAGGAGGTGAACGGCTCCTTGTACTTGGGCAGCACGCCGATGCCGTAGTCGACCTTGCTCTCGTTCATGTCGAGCAGGCTCCAGTGACCGTCCACCACCATCGCCACCCGCTTGGTCTTGAGCAGGATGTTGGTGCCGGGCACGTCGTCGCCGGTCGCGGCCAGCTGGCCCGGGCCGGGGGCGACGCGGTGCTTGTAGATGAGGTCCTGCAGGTTCTGGAACACCTGGATCGCCTCAGGGGTGTCGAGCAGGCACTTCTTGCCGGCCTCGTCGGCGAAGTCGACGCCGTTGCTGCGCAGGAACCCGTACCAGGCGGCGCCGTAGGTGATGCTGCTGGAGATGCCGAACTGCTTGATCTGCTTGGGGTCGAAGCCCGACTCGTCCGGGTGCTTGCCGTTCTGGTCGATCGTCAGCTTGTAGGCGTTCTCGACGAGCTGGTCCCACGTCCACGCGGAGGCGGCGTCGGCGGGCGGCGTCACCCCGGCGGCGGCGACGGCGGACTTGCTGTACCACAGCAGCTCGATCTCGTTCGCGGTCGCGACACCGTGCAGGTTGTCCTGGCCGCTCCACAGGTACGCGTCCGGCAGGTATCCGGCCAGCTGCGGATATTTCTTCAAATAGGGGAACAGGTTGACCAGCTTGCCCTGCTGGCCCAGCCGGTACGACATCGCCAGCGGCACGTACCCGGCGTCCGGGAGCCGGTTGCTGGCCACGAGCGTGTTGAGCTTCACGTCATACTCGTCGGGCGTGTAGAGCGGCTTGACCGTCACCCCCGCGTGCTTCTGCTCGTACTGCTTGAGCATCCGCTCGACAGCCGCCTTCTCGAACGTCGAACCCCAGTACATGAACTGGAGCTGCACGTTCTTGCCGCCCGAGCCGGAGCCCGAGCCGCCGCCGCCGCAGGCCGCGGCCGCGGTGCCGAGGGCGGCGAGCCCGCCCAGCTTCAACAGGTCGCGTCTTCTCATCCGCGTCTTTCCTTACGCGAGGGGGATCCAGACCCGCATCGGGCCGCCGTCCCGGTTGTCCCACTGGAAGTAGGGGACGGCGGTCGCGGTCACGCTGGTGCTGGTCGCCAGGGTTTTCGTGGTGTACGGCAATCCGCCGCGCGGCTGGTCCACGGCGGCGGCGTCGGTTTCGATCAGTACGGTGCGCCCGACGCCCGGGAGGTCGTCCACGGGCTTCAGACGCAGGGGTGCCTGCGGGCTCAGGGCGAGGTCGTCCACCTCGACGCCCTCGGGCTGGTCGGTCTGCTCGAAGCAGTAGACGAGCGGTCCGCGCTCCAGGGCCACGCTGCCCCGCAACGCGTCGATCCTGCGGTGGGGGTGGACGATCCTGGGCGTCATGTCGAGCCGGAGCTCGACCGTGTCGCCCCGGCGCCACTGACGACGGATACGGAAATATCCGTCTTCGGCGGCTTGGGCGGGGCTGTCATCGATGGTGGTGTTCTCGCTCCAGGCGGGGATGCGCAGCGCGAGCTCCCATTCGCCCTCGTCCTCGATCGTGATGCGGACGAGCCCGTCCCACGGGTAGTCGGTCTCGATCCGGACCCGGCCGTTCACGGTGCCGGGGACGTACTGGTGCAGCTGGAGGCCGGCGTCGGTGGTCGTGGCCAGGTAGGAGCCGAGCGAGGCCACCAGGCGCATGATGTTCGGCGGGCAGCAGGCGCACGCGAACCACTCCCTGCGCCGCCCGAGATAGGCGTCCTCGACGAGGTCGGAGCGGCGCTGCAGCGGGTTGACGTAGAAGAAGCGCACGCCGTCGGCCGACGTGGAGGCGGCGAAGGCGTTGTAGAGCGTGCGCTCGATCAGGTCGGCGTGGCGGCCGTGGCCGGTGGCCAGGAGCAGCCGCCAGTTCCAGTGGATGCTCGCGATGGCGGCGCAGCTCTCGCTGTAGGCGCGGTCGGACGGCAGCTCGTACCGCTCGCCGAACGCCTCGCCGTCGTGGCGCGAGCCGTGGCCGCCCGTGATGTACGTCTTGGTGGCGACCATGTCCTCCCAGCGGCGCAGCGAGCACTCCAGCAGCGACTCGTCGCCGGTCTCCAGGTAGACGTCGACGATGCCGGCCTCCAGGTAGAGCTGGCGCACGGCGTGCCCGACCGCGGTGTCGGCCTCGCGGACCGGCAGGTGGTCCTGGGCGTACAGCATGCCCATGCCGCTGTCCTTGATGAGGCCCTTGCCGCGGTTGTCGATCAGCTTGGACGCCAGCTCCAGGTACGTGCGCTCGCCGGTCAGCCGGTACAGCTCGACCAGCGCGGTCTCGACCTCGGCGTGGCCGTCGATGCCGTCGTTCCCGCCGGCCAGGAACTCCTCCACCAGGTGGTCGGCGAAGCGCCTGGCGACCTCGACCACCCCGTCGCCGATCCCGGCGCGGGCGGCGGCCACCGCCGCCTGGAACAGGTGGCCGGCGCAGTACATCTCGTGGCTGTACTCGAGCTCGGCGTAGATCTTGTCCGGCTTGACGACCTGGTAGTGCGAGTTGAGGTAGCCGTTGTCACGCTGGGCCTTCTTCAGCACGGCCGCGGCCTGGTCGGCGAACTCGGCGTACCCTGGCTCAGGGGCGCGGACGTACTCCCACGCGATCGCCTCCAACTGCTTGTAGAGGTCGGAGTCCTGGAAACGGTAGCCCTGGAAGGGCCCTTCGCCCTCACCTCCGGCGCGGCGGAGGTTGGGCAGCACGCCCGAACGCTCCATCTGCTCCAGGCCCAGCGGGATGCTGTCCTCATGATTGATCCGCTGCCATCGCGCGAACGGGCCGCCGGTGATGACGACGTCATTGATGCCGATCGGCCGCCACAGTGCCCGACTGGACGGAACGACAGGACTCTGGTGCATCAAGCTCCTCAACCTCAACTCGGGGCCTTGCTGAGAAAACCTTGGGAATAGGTTTTCTCAAACGGAGGGTAAGGTGTGATACATCACAGGTCAAGAGCGGATGCTTGTGCGAAAGGGGACTCGGTTGATCAGTCCTTCGGATGGGACGGCGAAGACCATCACGATCAGGGACGTCGCGGCCGCCGCCGACGTGTCGATCGGCACCGCGTCCAAGGCGCTCAACGGCCGCGGCCGGATGCGCGACGAGACCCGCGACCGGGTGCTCGCCGCCGCCGAGCGGCTCGGCTTCCGGCCCAATCCGCTGGCCCAGGGGCTGCTGGCGGGCCGCACGTACACGGTGGGCCTGGTCACGGGCGACAGCTTCGGCCGCTTCAGCATCCCGGTGATGCTGGGCGCCGAGGACGCGCTCGGCGCGGGGCAGATCTCGGTGTTCATGTGCGACACGCGCGACGACCCGATCAGGGAGCGGCACTACGTCGAGCGCCTGCTGGCCAGGCGCGTCGAGGGCATCATCGTCACGGGGCGGCGCACCGAGCCGCGCGCCGGCATCGGCCATGACCTGCCCGTCCCCGTCGTGTACGCCATGACGCAGTCGACCGACGACTCGGACGTGTCGATCATCCCGGATGACGAGGGCGGCGGGGCGCTGGCCGCCCGCCACCTCATGGCGACGGGCCGCACCCGCATCGGCCACGTCACCGGGCCGCAGCGCTTCCAGGCCGCGCGGCGGCGCGCCCAGGGCCTGACCACCGCCCTCGCCTCGGCCGGGCTGTCACCGGCGGGCGAGATCCTGTACGGGCAGTGGAGCGAGGAATGGGGGCGGCAGGGGGCCGACGTGCTGCTGCACGCCGCGCCCGACGTGGACGCCATCTTCTGCGGGAGCGACCAGATCGCCCGCGGGGTCGCCGAGACGCTGCGCGAGCGGGGGCGGCGGGTTCCCGAGGACGTGGCGCTGGTCGGGTTCGACAACTGGGAGCCGATGGCGCTGGGGTGCCGGCCACCGCTGACGACCGTGGACATGAACCTGGGGGAGATCGGCCGGATGGCGGCCCGGCACCTGCTGGACGTCATCGCGGGCAAGCCCGCCACCGGCGGCGTCACGATCGTCCCGGCCAGCCTGGTCCTGCGCGAGTCCACCCGTCGCGCCGCCCCGTAGCGGGGGGCGCTGCAAGGCGCTGCAAGGGCGGCGGATGGGGTTGACCGGTGCTGTGTAACACCTTACTGTGCGCCAGGGAAAACCTATTCCCATCCTTAAAGGAGTCCGGATGGACCGAGGATGCCGCAGCGCCCCGAAAGCCGCCAGGGGCGCCAGGCGAATCACCGTGGCGGCAGTCGTACTCGCCTCCTTACTCACCGGCGTGTCGCAGCCCGCGCACGCCGCCGCGCCGACCGCGACGGTCGTCGACATGTTCGGCAGGACCGTCAACGACTACGGCGTCAAGCTCGTCGACTGGCAGGGCTACCTGGCCAACCCGTACGTCGAGCTCACCGTCAAACCCCCGACCGGCGTCCAGTACCCCGTCACGATCGACCTCAAGGCCGAGGGCACGTCCAGGCTCATGATGGACCTGCCCAGCCAGCTCACCGCCACCGGCGCCACCAAGACGCTGACGTTCGCGAGCGCGAGTGACCAGAAGGTGTTCCGCCTCGCGATCCACTCCAAGCGGGGCCCCGGCCAGGATGAAAGTTACACGCTCAAGCTGAACATCCGGGACGGGTCCGGCACGACGACCCTGCAGCAGCTGCCGATCCGGGTGCAGCAGGACGAGAAGACCGCGCTGCAGCCCAGCCTGCCCATCGCCTTCGACTACCGCTACGACAACATCACCGGCTACTTCAGCGAGCCGAACTTCAGGAACGCCGCCGAGGAGGCGGTGAAGGACTGGTTCAGGTTCTTCGACATGCAGCCGTTCGACACCGTGGCGGCCGGGGTGGAGAACAACCACCTGCCGGGCAACGACTGGCAGAACACCATCAACGTCACCAACAACGCCGCCTACAACGGCATGTACGTGTTCTTCCGCGGCATCCAGACCCCGTACTCGACCGGCTACCCCGCCGCCAACGGCAAGTACAGCACCCGGGGCGGCCAGCAGCTCGCGGGCCCGCTGCACCGTTCGACCGCGATGATCTTCGAGTACGACGAGGCCGGCAAGCAGCTGTTCACCTCCCTGGCCGACGAGGACTGGTACAAGACGGAGATCGCGGGCTCGGTGCTCGACGTGCACGGCCTGGTCATGCACGAGTACGGCCACGCCGTCGCCTACCACAGCGACTGGGCCGGGATGCGCTCCTACGTGGCGTCAGGGGGCAATGACCCCGATGTCGTCGCCTACGAGGGCTACCCCGTCCCCCTGGACAGCAGCTACCACATCCCCGGCGACCAGAAGTACTGGGACCGGCTCAGCGGCCAGAACGGCGGCTGGACCCACATGTTCCCCACCCGCCGGTGGATGCTGACCAAGCTGGCGCTGCTGGTCGCGGAGAACGCCGGGTGGAAGCTCAACCGCAGCCTCACCCCGTTCCTGCCGCCGTCCATCGTCACCACCTCCCTGCCGTCGGCCACGCCGGGCACGGCCTACAGCCAGACCCTTCAGGCCAAGGGCGGCGTGCCGTTCTACGACTGGCAGGTCACCGGTGGCTCCCTGCCCGCGGGGCTCACGCTCGACCGGTTCACCGGCGCGATCAGCGGCACCCCCACCACGGCCGGGACGTCCAGCTTCACCGTCCAGCTGCGTGACTACGACAAGCTCAGCACGCCGCAGACCAGGACCTTCCAGCTGACGGTCGGCAGCGGCGGCGGCACCTCCACCAACGTGGCCGGCAGCGCGACCCCGTCGGCGTCGTACACCTCCCCGTGGGAGAGCGTGGCGGCCATCAACGACGGCATCGACCCGCCCAGCTCGAACGACACCGTCAACCGCCGCTGGGGCACCTGGCCCAACACCGGCAGCCAGTGGGCCGAGCTCACCTGGCCGTCCGCCCAGACCCTCAAATCCGCCGACGTCTACTTCTTCGACGACGCCGACGGCGTGCGCCTGCCCGCCTCCTGGAAGCTCCAGTACTGGAACGGCAGCGCCTACGTCGACGTCCCCGGCACCTACCCGATCGCCATCAACGCCTACAACAAGGTCACGTTCAACCCGATCAGCACCACACGACTACGCGTGGTCCTGCAGAGCGGTCAAGCCTCGGTGGGACTGCTCGAAGTGAAGGCCTACACCTAGAAGGGTTCAATGCGGAAGATCGCCATCTTCAGCGCGCTGGCTGCCCTGGCCGGCGCGCTGTCGGTCCCCTCTCCCAGCCTCGCCGCACGCCAGCCCGCTCCCGCGCTGGACGTGTTCGACATCTTCTACCGCAAGGTCAACGACTACGGCGTCCAGCTCGTGGACTGGCAGGGCTACCTCGCCAACCCCTACATCGAGCTGACCGTGCGCGCGCCGAAGGTCCCCGGCATCCAGTATCCGCTGAAGGTGGATCTGCAGGCCAAGGGCACGTCCCGGCTGATGTTCAACATGCCGAGCGAGCTGACGGCCGCCGGGGCGACCAAGTCCTTCACGCTCACCGGCCCCGCCGACCGCGAGGTCGTACGGCTGGCCATCCACTCCAAGCAGAGCGGCGGCCAGGACGAGCAGCACCAGTGGATCATGAAGACCACGGACGCGAGCGGCGCCACCGGCACCCAGACCATGCCGATCCGGGTGCAGCAGGACGAGAAGACCCCGCTCAAGCCGACGATCCCCATCGACTTCGACTACCGCTACGACGACATCACCGGCTACTTCAAGGACCCCGGCGTCCGCAAGGCCGCCGAGGCCGCAGTGCGCAACTGGTTCGCGTTCTTCGACCTGCAGCCGTTCGACACCGTCCCGGCGGGCGACGAGGTCAACCGGCTGCCGGGCGATGACTGGCAGAACGAGGTCGAGGTCTCCAACGCCAAGCCGTACAACGGCATGTACGTCTTCTTCCGCGGCATCCAGACCCCGTACTCGACCGGCTACCCCACCATCAACGGCAAGTTCCACACCCAGAACGGCAAGCCCACCCCCTACCACCGCTCGACCAGCATGATCCTCGAGTACGACGAGCAGCTGATGAAGCTGTTCACCTCGCTCAAGGACGAGGACTGGTGGAAGACCGACCTCGGCCAGGTGATCGACATCGAGGGCCTGGTCATGCACGAGTACGGCCACGCGGTCGCCTTCCACAGCGACTGGCAGGGCATGGCCGACTACGTGGCCTCCAAGGGCAAGGACGACCAGGAGGTCATCGACTACCAGGGCTACCCCGTGCCGCTCGACACCAGCTACCACGTGCCCGGCGACGACCCGTACTGGGACCGGATCAGCGGGCAGAGCGGCGGCTGGCGGCACGCCTTCCCGACCCGCAGGTGGGAGCTGACCAAGCTGTCGCTGCTGATCGCGGAGAACGCCGGCTGGAAGCTCAACCGCAAGCTGACCCCGTTCCTCAAGCCCTCGATCGAGACCGCCACCGTGCCCGCCGCCACGGTCGGCGCCGCCTACCAGCACAAGTTCGCCGCCAAGGGCGGCGTCCCGTTCTACGACTGGCAGATCACCGGCGGCTCGCTGCCGGAAGGGCTCACCCTCGACAGGTTCACCGGAGCCGTCACCGGCAAGCCCGCCAAGGCCGGGTCGTACGAGTTCACCGTCCAGCTCAGGGACTACGACAAGCTGAGCGCCCCCGTCACGCGTGACTACAAGCTCACCGTCGGATAGCACGAAGGAGGGCGGCGGAGACCCCGCCGCCCTCCCTCCATTTCTCAGAGGCCGTAGCGGCTCTTCAGGTGCCGCCACCAGTCCCGGAACATCCACTTGTCGAACTCCGTGATCTGCGCCGCGCTGCCCGCCTTCATCAGGAAGCAGCACTGGCCCGTCGGAGTCCAGTCGTAGAAGTCGTCCAGGCCGAACGAGTGGCCCATCTCATGCAGCAGGATGTGGATGTTGTCGGCGTTGAGGTTCGACATGTAGTACTCGCTGCCGATCCGCTGCCCCCAGTCGCCCCCGGCTCCCCCGCCGAACCCGGCGGTCAGCCAGAGCGACATGTCGTAGTGGTGCGAGGCGCCGCCGGGGCAGTTGGGGTACTGGCCGCTCTGGTTGAAGAACCGGCCGCAGGGCTCGGAGCACTGGGGCGCGTTCTCGCGGATGTTGTTGACGTAGATGTCCACGGAGCTGTCGCTCCACTGCAGCTGCGCGCGGTCCCGTACGGCCCAGCCCACGACCTTGACCGGCACGTTCGCGTAGGGCCAGCCGTTGTGGCCGGCCATGACGTCCATCCACTTCTTGAACTGGCGGGCCAGCGCCGCGTGGATCTGGTCACGCTGCGCCGCGGTCACGGTGGCGGTGGTGTCCCAGCGTACGCAGTAGTTGATCGAGCCGCCGTTGGCCATGATCTGGTCCCAGCCGTAGTTGCGGAAGCCGTACAGGTTGGGGTACGTGCTCTCGACGTGCTGCCAGACCTCGTTGAGCGGGGTGACCAGGTTGGCGGGCGGGTTCCAGTTCGAGGTGCCGCCGCCGGAGTCGGGGGCCCACGCCTTGACCTCCAGCAGGCCGACCGAGCCCGCGCCGCTCTGCAGCTGGACGCGCAGGCGCGTGGTGCTGACCTGCGTGAAGGTCACCTTGTTGTAGGCGTTGACGGCGATCGGGTACGAGGCGGAGATGTCGACGTAGGCGCTGCCGTTCCAGTACTGGAGCTTCCAGGAGGCGGGGACGCGGACGCCGCCGCCGTCGTCGAAGAAGTACACGTCGGCGCCCTTGAGATTCTGCGTCGAGCTCCAGGTGAGCTCGGCCCACTGGGTACCGGTGTTGGGCCAGGTGCCCCAGCGGCGGTTGACGGTGTCGTTCGAGCTGGGCGGGTCGATGCCGTCGTTGATGGCCGCCACGCTCTCCCACGAGGAGGTGTAGGAGGCGGACGGGGTCGCGGTGCCGGCCACGTTCGTGTCGGCCAGGGCGTTCTGGATGGGTAAGAAGAACGTGATGATCAGGAGGAGGGGCAGGACGGCCAGTCGTTTCATTCGGGCCTCTCCGGTTGTGGTAGCGCTAACATTCGAGGGTTCACCGGTAGGTGATGTCGGATGCAGAGTAGATGCAGTTCACGCCGTCGGCCCCGGATCCGATCTTCACCGGCTCCTGGCCCTTGGGGACGCCCCGGTACTTCTCGCAGATGGTGGCGCTGCCGTACACGGTGATCCGGCTGAACCTGGCCGTGTCGCCCCAGTTCGTGTTGATCCCGGCCAGAACCTTGGTGGTGCGGACGGTGACGCCGTCCATGACCACGTTCCGCCGGTAGGAGGTGGAGCAGTTTCCGCAGGCGCGGTAGAGCTTGCCCGAGCCGTGTACCTGGAAGTTCCTGATGGTCAGCGTGCCGGCGCCGTTGTGCTGGAACACCTTGTCGGAGGCGGACTTGGCGCCGCCGCCGTCCACCAGGTAGGTCGCCGACGAGCTGGACGACTTGAACGTCGCGGCGTCCTCGCCCACGTCGTTCCACCACACGTTGCGGATGGTGCACGAGCCCTCGCAATGGATGCCGTCGCCGGCCGGGGCGTCGATGATGACGTTCTGGATGGTGCCGCCGTTGGCCACGACGAACATCGGGTCCTGGCTCTCGCCCTGGCCGCCGTCGCCGATGCCGTAGTAGCGCTTCATGCCGCCGTCGAAGAACGTGCCGGCGTTGCGGGTCGAGGTGAGGTGCACGCTGCCGGTATCCGAGGGCCAGGGGCCGCTGCCGTCGGTCGGGGCTGCCTGCGCGGGCGGCGCCGCGGTGACGGCGGCCAGCAGTCCGGCGGCCATCGCTGTGGCCACCACGGTGGAACGGGATCGGAATGTCAAGGTCGCCCTCCCTTTTCGGTAAGCGCTTTCCCAACGGGACTGAACCGCGCCTGCTTTGATCGCACGGGCACGGGTCCGCGTCAAACCGGGGACGGGGCTGTCGCCGCCGACCTGCGGGTTCGAGCTGAAAGTTTCATCTTTCCCGGCCCCCGGAATTGTCGGCCCGGCCGCGTAGGGTGCCCGCATGGCGATGCTCATCGGGAGGGAGCGACCCGCGGCCGTGCTCCGCGGCGAGGTCGAGCGCACGCTCGTCAGCCACGGCGCGCTGGTGCTCGTCACCGGCGAGGCGGGCATCGGCAAGAGCGCCCTGGTGGCGGGCGCGGCGGAGGAGGCCGTGCGCGCGGGCGCCCGGCTGCTCGGCGGCGCCTGCTGGGAGGGCGAGGGCGCACCGGGCTACTGGCCCTGGGTCCAGGTGGTCCGCCGTCTCACGCCCGGGGCGACGCTGCAGAGCCCTTTTCTGGGCCTGGCCGGATCGGACGGGTTCGAGCTGTACGACGCGGTGACCGGCCTGCTGGTGGACGCCTCCCGCGAGCGGCCGGTGGTGGTCGTGCTCGAAGACCTCCATTGGGCGGACGCGGCCTCGCTGCGGCTGCTGGAGTTCGTGGTGCGTCATGCCTGGTTCGAGCGCCTGCTGGTGATCGGCACCTATCGTGACGCCGAGGTCGACGGGCCGTTGAGCCTGCCCCTGGAGGCCAAGGCCACCGTCCTGACGCTGACGGGGCTGGACCGGGAGGAGGTGGGCCGGCTGGTGGCCCACACCACGGGCGTGGACCCCGGCGAGGAGCTGGTGACGGAGATCCACCGGCGCACGGGCGGCAACCCGTTCTTCGTGGAGCAGACCGCCCGCCTGTGGCAGGGCGGGACCCCTCTCGCGACGATCCCGCCGGGGGTGGGGGCGGCCGTGCGCCGGCGGTTGTCGCGGCTGCCGGAGGAGGTGCTCGAAGTGCTGCGCATGGCGGCGGTCCTGGGCCGCGACTTCACCGAACCCACCCTCCACACCGCCCTCACTCCCCCACCCACCGATCCCCCACTCACCCCCTCCCCACCCCACGGCCCTGCACCCCACGGCCCTGCACTCCACGCCACCTCATGCAACGGCCTCTCATCCCACGGCACCTCACGCGACGGCACCTGTCTCGACCGCTCCCCATCCGACGGCCCCTCACCCGACGACTCTCCACCTGACGGACCCCTGCCCTGCCGAGGATCCGGTTCCTCACCCGCTCGCGGCGCCTCTCCGACCGGGCAGTCGCTCGTGGCGACCGAGCTCTCGGTGCGGCGGGCCCTCGACCAGGCCGTGTCGGCCAAGCTCATCACCTCTCTGGGCTCCGGCCACCACGCCTTCATCCACGACCTCGTACGCGAGACCCTCTACGCCGAGCTGAACGAGCACGAAGTCCGTGCCCGGCACGCGGCCGCCCTCCGCGCCCTCGACCCGGCAGCACCCGCGATCCGCGCCCGCCACGCGTACCTCGCCACCACACCCGATGCCCCTGCCCTCCTCCTCACGGCGGCCAGGGACGCCGAGGCACGGATGGCGAACGAGGAAGCAGTCGGCCACTACCGGCGCGCCCTGGAGCTGACCCCCGCCGGGGAGACTCGCAGATGGGCCACGATCGGCCTGGACCTCGGCGTGGCGCAGCACCGGGTGGGCGACACCGCCACCGGCACCCGCACACTGGAGGCCGCCGTCGCCATCATCCGTCGCCTCGACGACCCCGACCTGCTGGCCCTGACCGCCCTGAAGCTGCACGACCTCGGCCACACCGACCACGGCCGCTGGACCGACTTCGTCCACGAGACCCATCACCGCCTGGTCCCCCCACCCACCCCCACTGCCAACACGCCCGCCCACAAGATCACCGTCCCCGTACGGGGCGAACCCGCATACGGGCGACCCGGGGCTCAGAGCGCGCCGGATCAGGACAGGCCCAGCCCAGCGAGCACGATGGAGCCGGCACGCGACCACACCCCTACGACACACCGACGCAACGACATCGCACAGACGTCAACCCACGTCTCCCCCGAGACGAGCGGCACCGCACGCGAAAGCGAAACCACCCGCCAGGGCCACACCACACACGAGGGCAACGCCAAGAGACGCCCGCCCGGCGACACCACGGGTGAGCGCAACACCACAAGCTCGCGCGATATCACGGGCAACCGGCGCGGTGGCATCGCGCACACGACCACCAACGCCTCCCACGAGACAGCCGACACCGCCAGTCAGCACGGCACCACACGGAACCGCAGTGCTCTGCACGAACGCGACGCCCCGCGCGAGATCGACCACCTGCACGAAGACGACGCCCAGCCCGGAGGCGACGCCCAGCCCGGAGGCGACGCCCTTTTCAGGGATGACACCACAACCGACACCGCTGGCTACGGCCGAGGACGGTTGGATGTCGCCGCCCGGGAGTTGAGCGAGGTCGCGGCGGAGCTGGCCAGGCAGGGGGAGGATGACGAAACACTCGGCTTCAGCCTGCTGACCAGACTAGGGGCCATTTGGGGGCCGGGCAGCGCGGCCGAGCGAATGGCCGTCACCGAGGAGCTGTCGGCCGTGGCGCGGCGAAGCCGGGATCCACGGCTGGAGCTGACCGCGCGCTCCTGGCGCGTCGGGGCGCTGCTGGAAATGGGTGATCCACGGTGCCTGCCCGAGCTGCAGGCATTCGCCACGCGCGCCGAAGGTGCCGAGCTGGCGCTGTTCCAGCACGAGGCCACGGTCCTCAGAGCCATGTTCGCCACGCTCGCCGGACGCTTCGACGAGGCGGCGACGCACATCGACGCCGCATACGAGCTGGGCGAGCAACCAGGCATCGGACGACGCGACCTGCGCTGGATGCAGCGGTGGTCGGCCGCGACGCTCAGGGGCCGCTTCGACGTGGCCGACGGCGTACTGGCGGAGATGGAGCTCGCGGGCAGCCATCACTTCCCGCTCTACCGCGCCGCGACGGCGGTGCAGCGCGGCGACGAGGGTGCGGCGCGCCACCTGGCGGAGGTCGTGACGCCAGGCGAGCAGTACCTGCGGTGGATGGCGCCGCTGTGGCTGAGGCTCCAGGCGCAGGCGGCCGCCCTGTCCAAGGATCCGGTGCTCTGCGAGCGCGCGCGGGCCGCGATCACCCCGTACGTCGGCCAATGGGGTGTGACGGCCACGGTCGCCGTCGAGGGGCCGTTCGCGCACTGGGCGGCGGTGCTCGACGCCGCCCAGGGACGCTGGGACGAGGCCGTCGAAGGGTTCACCGCCGCCTGTCGCGCGGCCGACCTGCTGGGTGCCCGACCCTGGTCGATCGAGTCCCGCGCCCGCCTGGCCGAGGCGCTGCAGGCGCGCGGCGACGACGCCTCCACGCTGATCGCGCAGGTCGAGCGGGACGCCGCCGCCCTCGGCATGCTGGCACGCCTGCCCCGCCCCGCAGCCAACGCCTTCCGCCTCGACGGCGGGGTCTGGACCCTGACCTTCGCCGGCCGTACCGTGCACCTGCCCGACTCCAAGGGCCTGGCCGACCTGCGCATCCTGCTCGACCGCCCCGGGAGCGACGTCTCGGCGGTCGAGCTGCTGAACCCGGCCGGCGGCGAGGTCGTGATCGCCGCCCAGAGCATGGGCGGTGACGACGTACTGGACGAGGAGGCCAGGACCCGCTACCGGAGGCGGCTGGATCTGCTCGACGACGAGATCGACCGGGCCGCCGAGCTGGGCGACGACCGCCGGGCGGCCGAGCTCGACGCCGAGCGCACGGCGCTGCTGAACGAACTACGCACAGCCGCCGGACTGGGCGGCCGCCCGCGCCGGCTCGGCGACGCGGCCGAACGCGCCCGCAAGGCGGTCACCAACCGGATCCGCAACACACTGCGCCAGCTCGACCAGCGCCACCCGGAACTGGCCGCCCACCTGAGATTCTCGCTCTCCACCGGCGCCACATGCCGCTATCACCCCAGCCCCGAGGTGCGCTGGCCACCGTGACGACCGGCCCTTGAAGTTGCCGGCCACCGCAACGACCGGCCGTTTGGACGGCGGTCGCCGCCTGAGCAGCGTCACCCATGTCACCGAGTTGCGGTTACCGGGCACCCGCTGCCGTCACCGAGCGGGGTCAGCGGAGCTTTGCGAAGAACGCGGTGACGTCCTCGGCGAAGAGGCCCGGCTGCTCGGTGGCGAAGAAATGGCCGCCCTTGTCGTATTCGGCCCAGTGCACGATGTTGTGGTCGCGTTCAGCCCAGGGGCGGATGGTGACGTCGCAGGGCTTTGACACGAGCACGCCCGTCGGCACAGTGCCCCGCGCCGCCGCAGCCCAGTCCCCCGCACCACCCCAGTCGCCCATATCACCCGAGTCGGACGCTCCCGAAGCGGCCGTACCGCCCCAGTCACCGCCACCGCCCGGACTGGACGCACCCGAGCCCGACACACCCGAGCCGGATGCTCCACTCCGCTCACCGGCACCGCCCAAATCGGAGGCATTGCCCAAGTCGGGAGCGCCCGAAGCGGTCGCATCGCCCCAGTCGCTGGCACCCTCCGAAGCGGACGCAGCCGAAGCGGACGCAGCCGAGCCCGACGTACTCAAGCTGGACGCGCCACCCCGCTCACCGGCACCGCCCAAATCGGAGGCACCATCCGAGTCGGGAGCATTCGCATCGGGCGTGCCGGCCCAGTCTTCGGAAGTGCCGTTCGAGACAGACCTGCCGCTTGGGGTGGCGGCCCAGTCGTCTGCGCCGGCTTCGCTCCAGTCGGGCGCGCCCATGCTCTCGTAGTAGAACTGCGCCGACGACCCCGCAGTGCCGGTCAGCCAGTAGATGGTGACGTTGGTCAGCATGAGGTCGCGGTCGAGCGAGTCCTCGGGCAACCCCTCCACCGGGTCCGTCAGCTCCTTGAACTTCTCCATGATCCACGCCAGCTGCCCCACCGGCGAGTCGTGCAGCCCGTACGAGACCGTCTGCGGCCGCTTCGACTGGGTCTGGAGGTAGCCGTCGTTGAAGTTCTGCATCGTGTCCCAGCGTCGCCGCTCCTCCTCCGTCAGCCCGTCCATCTCCCCCTCCTGACCGACGGGGAAGGTGATGGCGGCGTTGAGGTGGACGCCGACGACGTGGTCGGGGGCGTGTTTGCCCATCTCCGGCGCAATGAAGGAGCCGCTGTCCCCGCCCTGCACCCCGTACCTGTCGTAGCCGAGCAGCGCCATCAGCTGCGTGAAGGCTCTGGCGGTGCGGGCGGGATCCCAGCCGGGGCCGGACAGCGGGGCGGAGAAGCCGAAGCCCGGCAGGGAGGGGATGACCAGGTGGAAGTCTCGCGAGAGGGGCTCGATGACGTCCAGGAACATCACGAACGTGCCCGGCCAGCCGTGCAGGAGCATGAGCGGCAGGGCGGACGGGTTTTCGGAGCGGATGTGGGCGAAGTGGATGTTCTGCCCATCGATCGTGGCGGTGAACTGGGGGATCTCGTTGAGCCTGGCCTCGTGGGCGCGCCAGTCGTAGCCGGTGCGCCAGTATTCGGCCAGGTTCTTGAGGTAGTCGAGGGGGACGCCGCGCTCCCAGCCGGTGCCCGGGAGCTGGTCCTGCCAGCGGGTCATGGCCAGACGGGTACGGAGGTCCTCCAGGTCCTGCTGGGGAACTTCAATACGAAAAGGGCTAATTGTCATGATATTTCTCCTGTTAATGAGCCAAGGGCGGAAGGCGGCGACTTGCTCCGTGGCCCACTGGGCGAACGTGCGCCCGGGACGGCCGGTCACCTGCTCGACGGTGGGCAGCACGACCGAGGCGGCGTCCGGCGGGTTGGCCCCGAGCCGGACCGCGAACTCGATCAGCTCCTCCCCCGCCCCCCACGCCTCCATCGACGCCCGGTACTGCGCCTCGCTCAGCTCCTCGAACCGGATCTCCCGCCCGACGGCCTCGCCGATCACGCGGACCCGCCGCTCCGGGGTCAGCGCCTCCGGCCCGGTGACCAGGTACGCCTGCCCGGCGTGCCCCTCCTCGACCAGCGCCGCCACCGCGACGGCGGCGATGTCGGCCTCGTGCACCACGGCCCCCGGATGGTTGCCGAAGACCCGGACCACACCCTCCTCGCGGATCGATTCGGCCCATTCGAGCGCGTTGGTCATGAACTCCACGCAACGCAACTGCGTCCAGCCGAGGTCCCCGGCCCGCAGCGCCTCCTCGACCGAGCACTCGTCCCAGCTGCTCAGCACGCTGACGCGGGTCACGCCCGCCTTCGCGGCCAGCTCGACGAGTTCGGGCCCGGTCTGGAGCGCCGCCTGGTCATCTCCGGCGACGGTGATCAGGTGCAACCCGGTCACGCCTTCCAGCGCGGGGGCCAGGGACTGCGGCGCGGTCAGGTCGCCGTAGGCCACCTCCACGGACCCGGGCAGCCGCGCCGCCGCCGGGTTCCTGGTCAGGGCCCGGACCCGCTCGCCACGCGCGACGAGCTGCGCCACGATCTGGCGGCCGACCGTGCCGGTGGCGCCGGTCACGAGAATCGTCATTCTTTCCTCTCAACCGAAGGTCTCGAACGTCTCGACAGGCAGGCGCCACACGGGAAATAGCAGCCGCTACACGGGTGAAGGCTCCGTCCCAGTCCGTGCCGCATGACCGCGCCCGCCATCGATGACGTACCGGACGAGGGCACTGCTGTCCGCGCTTCAGGAGAACCGGGATCTCGACAGCGGCGAGGGCCTGACGGACGGGCAGATCGCGACGAGATCCTCGCGATCATGCTGGTCGGCACGGACACCCCGGCCAGCGTCGTCCCATCCTGGACCCGCCACCCCGAACTCGACACCGTCCTGGCCGGACGATCCGCCGAGATGTCCGACGTGGCCCGCCTCCTGCACACCGGCCAGGTCTAACCGCCTGTACTCGGCCCTGCTCCTCATGCGGGCCACTGCGACCTCGCCGGCGAACGCCTCCCACCCGGCACGGACATCCTGCTGGGCCCCTGTGCGATCCATCGCGACACGCGCTTCTTCGACGACCGCTTCGACCCCGGGCCGCGTCCACCACATCCCGCGCAAGGCGTACCTGCCGTCCGGCGCGGGCCCGCACAAGCGCGTCGGCGACGCCCAGCCCTGGGCCGAGCCGGTCATCGTACCGGCCACACGGTGACCGCCGTCCCCAGCGTCGTCCCCCGGCCGGACGACCTTCTCATGTTCCCCGAACCCCGCACGTGAGCTCCCGGCGAGCGGCCCGCGCGACATTTGACAAATGCACCTTCACCTGCTCTCTCAATTTACCTGGAGAGCGCCTTTAATTAATTTGTCAAATCGCCTCGATAAAGTCCCGAGTGGTCAAAATGAAGCGCTACCGTAAATGCATGGAATTTCGTCGTCTCGGCCGTAGCGGCCTGTCCGTCAGCGCGATCTCCTACGGCCACTGGCTCGCGTACGATGCCCCCGACCAGGAAGAACGTGCGCGAGCGTGCGTCACGGCGGCGCTGGACGCGGGCATCACCACATTCATCACCGCGGACGCGTACGCGAACACCGCAGCCGAGTCGGTGCTCGGCCGCGCGCTGAAAGGACAGCGGCGGGAAAGCCTGGAGATATCCACGAAGGTGTTCTGGCCCACCGGGCCGGGCGGGCCCAATGACAAAGGCCTGGGCCGCAAGCACGTCATGGAGTCGGCACGCGCGTCACTGCGGCGGCTGGGCACCGACTATCTCGATGTGTACCAGGCGCATCGATTCGACCGGACGGTGCCGCTGGAGGAGACCATGGTGGCCTTCGCCGATCTGGTCAGGCAGGGCCATGTGCTCTATGTCGGCGTCTCCGAATGGACGGCCGAGCAGATCACGAGGAGCGCCGCGCTCGCCCGGGAACTGCACGTCCCGTTGGTCTCCAACGAGGCGCAGTACAGCGCGTTGTGGCGGGTGATCGAGGCCGAGGTCGTGCCGGCGTGCGAACGGGAAGGGCTCAGCCAGCTCGCCTGGTCCCCTGTCGCGCAGGGCGTACTGACGGGCAAGTACCGGCCGGGGCAGCCGGCGCCCGCCGGGTCGCGCGGCGCCGACCTGAACGGTGCGGGCAGTTTCATCCAGCCCTTCCTGCGTGAGGACGTGCTGGTACGGGTGCAGCGGCTGCGTCCTCTGGCCGATGAGGCCGGGCTGTCGCTGGGACAGCTCGCGCTCGCCTGGGTGTTGCGGCGCCCCAACGTGGCTTCGGCGATCATCGGGGCATCGCGCCCCGAGCAGGTGCGGGAGAACGTCGAAGCGGCCGAGGTCCGGCTCGACGCCGACCTTATGGAGCGCATCGATCAGGTGCTGGACGGCCTTGTCGAAACGAACCCGGCGCTGACGACGAGCCCGTGAAGGGCCTTCGCCCAGCTCGACCGGGCACGGGTTGGTCTTGACCCGGAAGACGGCACAGAGTCAGCCACCACGGCGGTCGTCGACGAGCACGGCCAGGCCAGGCCATACGCCCGCAAAGCGGCGCAGGTCGTCGGCGAGCGGGAGCAGGTGCGCGCCGGGCAGGAAGTGCACGGTCGTCCCCGTGGTGCCGTCGCCGGCGATGGGCTCCAGGCCGGTGACGGGGACGCCGTGCTCGTACCGCTGGGTCCAGGACCCGTTCAGGCGGCGGTTGGTGTGGACAAGCCACTCGCTGAGCGCGGCGACGACGGACATGCCGCGGCGCGGATGCCCGTCGGCAAGCACCTCCGCGCCCGGGTCGTCGAAGAAACGCAGGTCCTTGGACGCCATGACGGGCTTCTTCACCGGCCGCCCCTGCTCGTCGAACCGGGTGTCGGTGCCTCGCCCCTCGTCGGCCACGGACACCGAGCCGCCGGCGTGGAGGGTGACGGTGCAGCGTCCGGCGCCCGTGTTCGCCGCCTCGTCGGCCGGGTAGGCGAGGACTTCGAGGATCAGGTGCCGGATGCCACCCGGGGCGAACTCGTCCGGGTTCTCCCGGATGCGGGAGAGGTGGCCGAGGTCGACGTCGGCCGCCCAGTCGTGGGTGGTGTTACGCCAGGAGGCTCGGGGTGCGCTCACCCCCGCACCCTATCCACGGTGGCTGCGGACAGAGCGTAGGTGACGCCGGTCAGGCGTTCGGACAACTGCCACAGGCGTGCGGCTGTGGCCGTGTCGCGGATGGCGCGCTCACGAGTGCGACCGGTGGGCTCTCCGCGCAGTTGCAGCGGCCCGTCGGGAACGATGTAGCTGCCGCCGGGCAAATCCGGCGCGGTCGCCGCGTACAGAGAGGTCTTCGCCCCTTCCGGAGTGGGCCGGAAGGCCACGCGCACCAGCAGGCGGGCAAGGGCCGCATACAGCCGTCCCCTGCCGCTGTTGGCGCCGCCGGTGAGCACGTTGGTGCGGGTCAACCCGGGGGCGACTGCCATGCTGCGCAGCCGCTGTCCGGCGGCGTCGGCCCGGCGCTGCAGTTCCATCGCGAAGTAGAGGTTGGCCCGCTTGGACTGCACGTAGGCGAACGCCGTCCGGTAGCCGCGTTCGGCGTTGAGGTTGGCCAGGTCGAAGCGGGCGAAGCGCTGGCCCTCGCTGCTGACGGTGACCACCCGCGGATCGGGCGCGGCGAGCAGATGCGGCAGGAGCAGGCCGGTCAGGGCGAAGGTGCCCAGGTGGTTGACGCCGAACTGCGACTCGAACCCGTCGACGGTCAGCGCGTACGGCACCATCGCCACCCCGGCGTTGTTGACCAGCAGATCGATCCGGCCGCGGTCCCAACCGGCGGCGAACTCCCGGATGGAGGCCAGGCTGCCCAGGTCCACCCGGCGCAGATCCACGCGAGCGCCGGGCACCTCACCCCGCATGCGGGTGAGGGCGGCCTGGCCGCGTTCGGGGTCGCGGCAGGCCAGCACGACGTACGCGCCACGACGGGCCAACTCCCGGGCGGTGACGTAGCCGATGCCGCTGTTGGCTCCGGTCACCACAGCGACGCGCCCGGTCTGGTCGGGGATGGCACGGAGAGTCCCGGAGGGAGAGTTGCGCATGATGTACCACCTCAAGGGGATGCGGTCGCATGTATCGCAACTTCGAGTTGCGATACATTCATCCTGTCAGCACCCTCCGAATATCGCAACTTGGAGTTGCAATGCAGTCCGATCCTTCCACCGCCAGGCCGTTCGGCCGCGGCGCCAAAGTACGCGCCGCCGTCCACGCCGCCACGCTCGCCGAGCTCGTGGACAAGGGCTACGCCGCATTGACCATCGAGAACATCGCCCAGCGCGCCGGAGTCCACAAGACGACGGTGTACCGGCGGTGGAAAGATCGAGAGAGCCTGCTCACCGACGCCCTGTCCGAGCACATGGCGCTGGACATCCCCGTCCCTGACAGCGGAGCGATCGAGACCGACCTGCGGGCGCTGGCGCGCTCGCTCGCCCAGGCGTTCACCAGCCCGACCGGGCAGGCCATCCTCGCCGCCATGTTCACCGGGGCCGCCCATCTTCCGGAGATCGCCGCAGCCCGGCGTCACGTGTTCGAGGACCGGCTCGCCAGAGCCGAACCGGTGGTCACGCGCGCCATCGAGCGCGGCGAACTTCCCGGCGGCACCGACCCCGCCGAGCTGTTGAAGACCTTGGCCGCACCGATCTACCTGCGCCTGCTCATCACCGCCGAACCGGTCGACGAGACGACCGCCGACCAGGCGGTGCGCGTCACGCTCGCCGCCGCGCACGCCGGCGCCCTGCAGCCGGTCGGCGGATGACACGGGCACGGCCGGCCCAGCCCAGGTCGCCGGTCAGCTTCGGTGGCGGGGGTAGGCGGAGGCGATGAGACGGCTCAGGAATCGGTCGAGGTCGTCGAGTCCGTAGGAGGCGAGCACGTCGGGCGGCTGGGTGAGCAGGTAGGTCAAGGCGCTGTTGACGGCCAGGGTCACCATGGCGGCGCTCTCACGGGTGACCGGGAGGCCGGCGGCCTGCTGGGCGGCCAGGTGGAGGTCGAGGTCGGCGCGGGAGAGCCGGGCCAGGGTCTCCTGCACCTGGGGATTCCTGGCGGCCTCGGCGTGCAGCTCGATGTAGGCCAGAACCCGGGACCGGTTCACCGTCATCGCCCGCTCGATCATCAGGCGCAGCAACGCGAGCAACTGGTCGGGGGTGTCGATCTCGGCCTGCTGCAGCTCACTCCAGTAGCGCTCGACGCACCGCTCGGCGGCGGCCTGGAGCAGGCTGTCGCGGGTCGGGAAGTAGTTCTTGGCCGTGCCTTCCGGCAACTCGGCAGCACGGTCCACCGCACGGTGGGTCAGGCCTCTGCCACCCTCCCCCGCCAGCACCTCGATAGCCGCGTCGCGCAACCGGTCGCGGCGGTCCCTGTTCTCCACCATGGCCCCCATCCTCCCGCCTTTGTGCAATCACCATAGCTGTGGTACCACATGTGTGGTGATTGAGATGAAAAGAGCTGTCGTCGTCGGCGCCGGGGTCGGCGGGCTGACGACCGCGATCGCACTGCGCGCGATCGGCTGGGATGTTTCGATCTTCGAGCGATGGCCTCGGGTCGTCGCCGAAGGCACGGCGCTGGGCCTCCGCCCGGACGCCCCGGCCGGCCTGGGCCGTCTGGGGCTGGGCGAGCAACTGCGCGAGCGCACCGTCCCCTACCGGCGCGCGCAGATCCGCACCCCCCACGGCAGGCGCCTGGCCGACCTGCCGCTGGAGCGCATCGAACGGCGCGGAGGGGCGCCGGTCCGCATGCTGTCGCGGGTCTCGCTGATCGAGATGCTGGTGCAGCAGGTGGACGCGGCGACGATCAGCACGGGCGTGGAGATCACCGATCCCGCCGCACTACGCGCCGACTACGACCTGGTCGTGGGCGCCGACGGGGTGCGCAGCGCGGTGCGTCAGGCGTTCTTCGGCGCCGCGACCCGTCCCCGATACGCGGGCATCGTCGCCTGGCGCGGCGTGATCAAGGGCTTCGAGCCGCAGGACTACGGCGAGACCTGGGGGCGCGGGCAGATGTTCGGGATGACGCCGCAGGCTCCGGGGGTGACAAACTGGTACGCGCCCGTACGCACCCCGGAAGGGGTTCGCGAGAGCCTCGACGACCTGCGCGCACGCTTCGCCGGCTGGCACGACCCCATCCCCCGCGTGCTCGCGGCCGCCGAGGCGGACGCCGTGCTGCGGCACGAGGTCTACGACCTGGCGCCACCGCTGGGGTCCTACGTCACGGGGAACGTGGCGCTGATAGGAGACGCGGCCCACGCGATGACGCCCGCGCTGGGGCAGGGCGCCTGCCAGGCCCTGCTCGACGCGGTCGAGCTCGCCAGCTGCCTGCGTACGCACCCCGGCGACGTGGCGAAGGCGCTGCTCTCCTACGACGCACGGCGGCGCCCGGCCGCCCAGCGGATGGTCACCGCCTCCAGTTGGATGACCCGCCTGGCGGGAGCCGGTCGCCTGGCAGGGCCGCGCAACACTCTGATGCGGATGCTGCCCATCTAGGCCTACGAGAGGGCCTTGAGCAGCCGGTCGGCCAGGACGGCTGCCGAGGCAGGATTCTGGCCGGTGAACAGGTTGCGGTCGACCACCGTGTACGGCTTCCACGCCTCGCCCTTGGTGAAGTCGACGCCCAGGTCGATGAGCTCGTCCTCCAACAGCCAGCGGGCCTTGGGGCCGAGACCGACCGCGTTCTCCTCCTCGTTGGTGAACGCGGTGACCCGGTAGCCGGCGAAGGGCGACACGCCACGGATCCTGGTCGCCAGCATCGCCGCCGGGGCGTGGCAGACGACGGCCAGGGGCTTGCCGGAGGCCAGCGCCTCGGTCAGCAGCCGACCGGCGTCCGCGTCGACGCACAGGTCTTCCATGGGGCCGTGGCCGCCGGGGAGGTAGACCGCGTCGTAGTCCTCCAGCCGGGCGTTCGCCAGCCGGATCGGCCGCCGCATCTCCTCCGCGGAGCGGATGATCGCCTCCAGGTCGAGAGCGATCTGAGCGCTACCGGCCATTTCGGGGCGCAGGCTCATCATGTCGACGGTCGGGACCACTCCGCCGGGCGTGGCGACGACGATCTCGTGGCCGGTGTCGGTGAGCGCCTTGTACGGGGCCGCGAACTCCTCGGCCCAGTAACCCGTCGCATGCCTGGTGCCGTCCTTGAGCGTCCAGTACGCCGTCCCGGTCATCACGAAAAGTAGCTTCGCCATCGGACAACCGCCTCCCCGTCCTGCGTCTACAGCATTTTATGTCCGGCGTGATGTGCCGGATGAAAGCCTCCCATGCCGATATTGTTCTCTTTTTGCCAGGCGCCGAGTTTCCGACGGTAGCCGGGACCGGATATTCACCGGCGAATGATGAAGGGCTTACGAACGCGAGACCGACCGCTCACCCGGCGTTTCCGGCGCGCCTGAAAGCCTTGCCGACCTGCAGACCTTTGAGAATGAAAAGGCAGCGAGGCTGAACCGCCATTTGGCCGCCAGAGCCTAGCGTCAGGTCCATGATCTCACCGAGCCGGTTCACCCTGACCGAGCACTCAGCCGCATTGTGGCGAGTGACGTTCGACAATCCTCCCGTCAATCTCGTCGACGCGACGATGACGAGCGAGTTGAATGCCCTGTTCGCGCGCGCCGAGGCGAGCGACAGTCTCGCGGTCATCGTCTTCGACAGCGCCGACCCCGACTTCTACCTGGCCCACTACGACCTGTCCGACAGTGACGAGGTGAAGCGCGTCCTGGCCCATCCGGAGGAGGTCCACCCGTGGACGGCGCTGCTGACCCGTCTCAGCTCCCTCCCCGTGGCGACCATCTCCTCCATCAGGGGCAGGGCACGCGGTGCGGGGAGCGAATTCCTCCTCGCCACCGACATCCGCTTCGCCAGCCGGGAGAAGGCCATCGTCGGCCAGTTCGAGATCGGCATGGCCGCCGTCCCGGGTGGCGGACCCGCCACGCGTCTGCCCGGCCTGGTCGGACGGGGCCGGACTTTCGAGATCCTCTTCGGCGGGCTCGACTATGACGGCGCGCTCGCTGAAATGTACGGATACGTGAACCGGGCCCTGCCCGACGACGACCTCGACGGCTTCGTCGACGCGTTCGCGTCCCGCGTCGCCTCCTTCGACCTGCAGACGATCAGGGACATCAAGCACTTCGTCAACCTCGCCACGCAGCGGCCCGAGGCCGAGTTCAAGGACCAGATGGATGCCTTCTGGGCCGCGGTGACCCGTCCGGCCCAGCAGCACATCGCGAGGCACCTGTTCGAGGCGGGACTCCAGCAGCGAAGCGACGTCGAACGCGACCTCCCGCATTGGGTGACGCGGTTCCCGTACCGGCCCGGCTCCGACGGGAAGTAGACCGCCCGAACTTCGCCCTCGGGCCACCGTTGGGTCACGGACGACGGAACTCAGCCCGGGCTGAACCAGCGGGTGAGGGCCGCCTTCAGACTGTCGGGGTCCGCGCCCGCCCAGGCGACGTAGCCGTCCGGCCGGATGAGCATTGCGGGCGCCGGGGCGTCGGCGGCGGTTGCGGTCACGCGGCGCACCCGGTCGTTCCAGGGCTCTGCGGTGGCGGCGAGGTCGTTCCCGCCGGTGAGGTCGAGAAGCAGGGGGCGGGCGTCGCGCAGGAGCTCGGCGAGGCGCCGCGCGTGTCCGTCGCCGGTGGTCAGCTCAAGGGATGGTACGAACCAGCCGGTGGGCGCGGCGGGGTGTTCCTCGCCCGTGTCGTGGCGGACATCGGCGCCCGCCAGCAGGGCGGCGACCAGGTGCAGGTTCTCGGTGCGGCCGAGGAGTTCGGCGAAGAGCAGGCGCAGGGCGGTGACATCGCCTCCGGGTGCCATCAGGGCGGTCGCGGCCCGCGTGTGCATGAGCACGCGTTCGCCGCTCGCGTGGCGTTCGGTTCCGTAGCTGTCCAGCAGGCCTTCCGAGGCCCAGCCCTGCAGTGCGGCGGCCAGTTTCCAGGCCAGGTTGGCCGCGTCCTGCAGCGCCAGATTCAGGGTCGGCCCGTGGCTGACGTGGGCGGCGTCGCCGGCGATGAAGACTCGGCCGTCGCGGTAGCGGTCGGCGAGCCGCGAGTTGCGGCCGCACTGGCGGCGAAGCAAGGTAGGCGCACCCTCGGGCGGCGCAGTCAGGGGCAGGCGCACTCCGAGGACCCGTTCGACGCTGTCCTCCATCTCGGCCATCGTCATCGGCGCGCCAGGCCCCGGGAAATCGCCTGCCGGGTGATCTTCCCATTCGGCGGTGTTGACCAGCGGCCGCTCCGGGTCGTGCGCGAGGAGCGTGAAAACGCCCCGCTCGGTACGGTGGAAGTGCGCCGGGATCTCGCCGAGGCCCTCGATCACGACCCGTCCCCCCGGCGCGAAACGGAAGCGGTCGCTCGGCCCGATGAGGGCCGTCCGGTCGACGACGTTGTCGTCGCTGGTGCCGGGGAAGGCGATTCCCGCCTGCCTGCGAACCAGGCTGTGGCCGCCGTCGCAGCCGACGAGGTATCGGGTCGTGAAGGTCGTCCCGGTTCCGTCCGCGTCGCGTGCCATGACGTCGACCTGGTCATCGTTCTGGCTGAAGGACAGCACGTCCCAACCTCGCCGGACCTCCGCGCCGAGTTCTGCCGCGCGCTCGCCGAGCACCCGTTCCAGGTCACGCTGGTTGACCGGCAGGAGATACATCGGGTTCTCGCTGCCGAGCACGTGCAGCGGCAGGGGCATCCCGCCGAAGAAGAACCCGGGCGCAGGCACCGGTACTCCTCGGCCCCCGCAGCGTTCCAGGAGGCCGCGGTTGTCCAGTAACCGCACGACCTGGCCGGCGAGGCCGTGTGCCTTGTCTGCCGGGTCCGGTTCCGGCCGTCGTTCCAGCACCAGGGGCCGGGCTCCCGCGAGGCGGAGCTCGCAGGCCAGAAAGAGGCCGGCGGGTCCACCGCCGACGATGATGACGTCGAACATCACTGACGCCTCCTTAGGATACGCAGCTGTATCTAACGGCGGACACCGTAAGTCACCGCGATAAGATACGCAAGTGGATCCTAAGTACGAGCGGATCGCGGATGAGCGCGGGACGATCGGGGCGCAGGCGGCGGAACGCCGTACCGACGGCGGCGCATCCCGTCGCCGTGGCTCCGAGCTCGAGGGCGCGATCCTCGACGCCGCGTGGGACGTGCTGATCGAGCACGGATACCACGGCTTCACCTACGAAGCGGTCGCCGCCCGCGCCGGTACGAGCCGTCCCGTGCTCTACCGGCGCTGGCCGCAGCGCGACGACCTGCTGCTGGCCACGCTCACCAGGTTCTGGCAGCCGATCGCGGTGCCCGACACCGGCAGCCTCCGCGACGACGCGATCGGCTTCCTCCGCAACGCCAACGCCGACCGCGCGCCCACGATCACGTTCATGAGCGTGCAGCTGGCGGACTACTTCCGCGACGCCGGCACCAGCTTCGGCGAGCTGCGCCGCACCCTCCTCCCGCCGGGCCAGGCGACCGCCTTCGAGACGATCGTCGCCCACGCGGTCGGGCGCGGCGAGCTGCCCGACGTGCCGCGCCCGTCCCGCGTGGTGAACCTGCCGTTCGACCTGCTGCGCCACGACCTGCTCACGACGATGCGCGCGGTGCCGGACGAGTCGATCGTCGAGATCGTGGACGAGGTGTGGCTGCCGCTGTTGGGGACACGACCCAGCCCTCAAACACCGCGACCGGGCCGTCTCTGAAGCCAGGTCGACGAGACGCACGGGGGCCACAGCGCCGGTGGTACGGGACGCGCACCTCAACGTTCGCGAAGACATCTGATGATCTCGTCAATCACCGGCACTCCCCGCCGCGTTCGGGCTACAGTTTGCAGTCATGATCACGGAGGAAGTGCTGTGAAACAGTCCAAAGCCCAACGAATCGGCCGGTCGGCGCTGGTCACGGCGCTGGCCGCAGGCGTCATGATGGCAGGTGTCGTTCCCGCGGCGAACGCCGCTGCCACCGCCCAGAAGAGGACGCTAGGGCCGTTCGGGTACGGCAACATCAAGCTCGGGATGACGGAGGCGCGGGCCAGGGCGACCGGGAGGATCGTCCGCAAGACCATCAACGTCCCCACCACGTGCTCGACCTATGACCTGAAGGAGCGGCGGTACAGCGGCAACCGGGCAGGGATGTACATTTCGAAGAAGCAGGGCGTGGTCACGATCTCCGCGCCGGGCCGCGGCGTCAAAACGCCGCAGGGCATCGGCATAGGCGCCACTCCCGCGCAGTTGAAGGCCGCCTACCCCAACCTGAAGCAGAATGCGCTGTACGGCACCTTCGCCACCGTGCCGGGCAACCCCAAGGCGTCCTACGTCTTCCTCGTGTCGAAGAGGATGGTCCTCGGTGTGACCCTGGTCCTGACCGCTCAGGACTGCCTCGGGTAGCGGCCCCGTCACAGGAGCTCGGCCGAGACCGCGGGTCGGCGGCGTGAACGCGGCAGGACAATGGAATCCGTTCATGGAGACGGGTACGGGGAGCTCAGGCTCCAGACCCGGACCTTGCCGTCGTTGCCCCCGGAGACCGCCACCAGGCGGCCGTCCAGGTGGCCGGTTGCCACCGCTTCGATCAGGCCCACGTGGTCCTTGAAGGGTTCGCCGATCGGCTTGCCGGTCGCCAGGTCCCACACCCGTACGGTCTGGTCGTTGTAGCCGCCGGAGACCACGATCGGGCGGCCGTCGTTCAGTTGCGCCGCGGCCAGGCCGAGCGCCCAGCTCCGGTGGCCTCTGAAGGGCCGGCCGATCGGTTCGCCCGTGGCCAGGTCCCAGACGCGTACGGTGTGATCGCCCTTCCCGCCGCCCGAGATCGCCACCGGGCGGCCGTCGAGTCGCGCCACCGTCGCCGATTCGACCGGCCCGTCGTGAGCGTTGACGCGTCTGGCCATGGGAGTGCCGGTGGCCAGGTCCGTCATCAGGATGGTGCCGTCGACGTCCCCGGAGACCACGATCGGGCGGCCGTTCACCTCGCCCACCGCCACCGAGAGCACCCAGCCGCGGCCGGTGCCGACGGGGTCGCCGACCCGGTCGCCGGTGGCCAGGTCCGAAACCTGCACCGTACCGTCGAGACCGCCGGACACCGCCACGGGGCGGCCGTTCACCTGCCCGACCGCCACCGATTCGACCGAGCCCCGATGGCCTTGGAAGGGTGTGCCGATCGGTTCGCCGGTGGTCTGGTCCCAGACGCGTACGGTGCCGTCGCGACCACCGGAGACGACAACCGGGCGGCCGCTCACCTGCCCTGTCGCCACCGACCAGACCGGACCCTGATGCCCCGCGAACGGGGAGTGGAGGGGTG
The DNA here is from genome assembly GCF_053603495.1 of Nonomuraea sp. NPDC004186. Lineage (NCBI taxonomy): Bacteria > Bacillati > Actinomycetota > Actinomycetes > Streptosporangiales > Streptosporangiaceae > Nonomuraea > Nonomuraea sp. NPDC004186. The sequence continues at coordinate 40,285 of NZ_JBSGFQ010000074.1, forward strand.
CGCCGGTGGCGAGATCCGATATGAGCACCGTGCCGTCGTAGCCTCCAGAGGCGACCACGGGACGGCCGTCCCACTGCCCGACGGCCAGCGACAGCACCCACGGCTGCCAGCCGTTGACGGGCTCGCGGATCAGGGTGCCGAACGGCGCGCCCGTCGTGGAGGGCTTCGCGCCGGCGGTGGAGAGGGGGGTGCCGGGGAGGCTCCCGGTCAGGACGGACGCCAGCCACAAGGCCACGGGGATCGCGAGGACGACGGCGGCCGCCGCGAACACCTTCGCCAAGCCGGGCGGACGTTGACTGCGGCGGCGCGGGGCGTTTTCGGGCGGCGGTGCGGGACGCCGGTAACCCGTGTCCTGGAGGGGGGTCTCGTGGGTGAGCGCGGTGAACAGGTCGGTGATGCTCGGCCGGGACGCGGGGTCCTTGGCCAGGCCGGCGGCCAGGAGGGGACGGAGACGGTCGGGGACGCCTGCCAGGTCGGGCTCGCGGGTCATGATCGCGTTGAGGACTCCCGCGGTGACCGTGCCGGAGAAGGCCCGATGCCCGGTGGCGGCGTACACCATGGTCGCGGCCCAGGCGAACACGTCCGAGGCGGCCCCGGCCGGCTCTCCGTTGAGCTGTTCGGGCGACAGGTAGGCCGGGGTGCCGACCAGGCCGGATCCCGTGGTGGAGTGGTCCAGTACCCGGGCGATGCCGAAATCGATGACGACGGGGCCCTCCTGGCCCATGATCACGTTGCTGGGCTTGAAGTCCCGGTGCACGATGCCGGCCCGGTGGATCGCGTCCAGCGCGACCAGGGTGGTGATCGCCAACCGGTCCAGCCCGCCGCCCGTGCGCGGCCCGTCCCGGGTCACGAGCTCGTCCAGGGACGGGCCCTGTACGTACTCGCTGACCAGGTAGGGCGCCCGGTCGGCGATCCCGGCGTGGACGACCCGCGCCGTGCAGAACGCCGCCACCGACCTGGCTATCTCGGTCTCGCGCAGGAACCGGTCCAGGGCTTCGGGCTCGGAGGCCATCCGGGCGTGCAGCGTCTTGACGGCCACCTGCCGGCCCGAGGGGGCCTGCCCCAGATAGACGACCCCCTGCCCGCCCACGCCCAGCACGCCGATCAGTCGATAGTCCCCGATCTGCCGGGGATCGTTCTCGGCCAACGGGCGCGGACCGGACATGAGGCAATCTTCTCCTGGGGTCAGGGAGGATCCACTCGGCTGCTCAAAAGGTATATGTCCGCATGATGACGCAAAAGCGTTGTGGCGGGTGCGCTATCGGGGCGGCGTTTCCGCGCCGATGCGGGCCCCGCGACCGGGACGGCCCGCTGGAGGCGTTGAAGGATCATCCCGACGGGGATGGGGAGGGGTACGCGGAACTGGACGGGAAGGTGAACGACACCATGAAGACACCCGCGATCGTCACGCCGCAGGAGTGGGAGGCAGCGCGCCGGCGGTTGCTCGTCAAGGAGAAGGAGCTGACCCACGCCCGGGACGCGCTGGCCGCGGAGCGCCGGCGGATGCCGTGGCTGGAGGTGGAGAAAGACTACGAGTTCCACGGGCCGGCGGGTAAGGCGAGCCTGCCGGACCTGTTCGAGGGCCGTCGCCAGCTGGTCGTCTACCGCGCCTTCTTCGATCCCGGCGTGCACGGCTGGCCCGATCACGCGTGCGTCGGGTGTTCCATGGTGGCCGATCATGTCGGGCACCTCGCCCATCTGAACGCGCGTGACACCACTCTCGTGTTCGTCTCCCGCGCGCCCCAGCCGGACATCGCGCGGGTGAAGGCGCGGATGGGCTGGACGATGCCCTGGTACACCCTGACCGACGACTTCGACGCCGACTTCGGCGTGAACGAGTGGCACGGCACCAACGCGTTCATCCGCGACGGCGACAGGGTGTTCCGCACGTACTTCATCAACGACCGCGGCGACGAGGCGCTGGGGAGCACCTGGAGCTACCTCGACATGACCGCGCTCGGGCGGCAGGAGGAGTGGGAGGACTCCCCCGAGGGCTATCCCCAGACCCCGCCGTACCAGTGGTGGAACTGGCACGACGAGTACGGCGCGGGCGAGGGCCGTCAGCCGGACAGGACCCGGTAGCCCGCGTCCACCGGGATGCAGGCGCCGGACACGGCGTCGAACCCGCCGTCGAGAATGGAGCCGATCACCGCGGCGACGTCCTGAGGATCGAGCATCCGGCCGAGGACCGAGCGGCGCCCCAGCGCCGCCTCCGTCTCGGGCGTTCGCATCATGGCGCTGGCCTCGGTACGGACCGCGCCGGGCGCCACGATGTTCACCCGGATTCCCCAGGCACCGGCCTCGGCGGCGACGTGCTGGGCAAAGGTGTTGAGCGCCGCCTTCGCCGTCGCATGCGCGACCGCGCCCGGACGTACCAGCTCGGCGCTGAGGCTGGAGACGTAGACAATTCGGCCGTCGCCCTGCTCGCGCATGCGGTCCAGTGCCCGCTGGGTGATGTGGAAGACCCCGGCGAGCTCCCCGGTGACCTTGCCGGCGAAGTCCTCCCACGACATCTCGGCCAGCGGGCCGAACGGCGGGGGGATGTTGGCGTTGCAGACCAGCGCGTCCACCCGCGCGCAGGCCTCGACGAGTTCGGCCACCTGGCCAGGGTCGCGGACGTCGGCCTGGACAGCCTGCGCCGTACCGCCGGCCGCCTGGATCTGCTTGACCACCGAGGTGGCCGCCGACGTGTCGGCGCGATAGTTGACGATCACGTGGAAACCGCGACGGCCCAGCTCATGTGCCGTCGCGGCACCGATGCCGCGCCCCGCGCCGGTGATGAGTGCGATGCGTCGCATGTCATGCCTCCTCTGCTCTACGGCTTCGGTGGCAGACTCTAGGTATTGAGCATTCCAGGAGAAAGTACCTACCTCTTGGTAAGCTCCATACCCTGCCGTCGGCTTTCTGCTCGACAAGGGGTGGCACGACGTATGAGTGACGCGTTTCACAGGGACTGCCCGGCGCGCATGGTGCTCGACCACGTCACCAGCCGCTGGGCGGTGCTCGTGCTGACCGCCGTCCGCGGTGGCCCGCTGCGGTTCCACGAACTGCGCACCAAGATCGAGGGGATCAGCGAGAAGATGCTGTCCCAGACGCTGCGCACTCTCGTACGCGACGGCTTCGTCCGCCGAACGGTCACCCCCACCACGCCGCCACAGGTCAGCTACGGCCTGACCGCCCTCGGCGAGGGGATCACCGAGCCGCTCCAGACCCTGTCCGACTGGATCCGGGACCATGCGGGTGACATCCTCGCCGCCCAGGCCGTGTACGAACAGGAAACTCCCTGAGCGGCTCCGCCGCGGAGCACCGAGAGAGCCACCGGGCCGCATCCCGCGCACGCGGCGGACTCTCGGTCGATATTTGCCGGTAACAACCTGGTAACAGGGTCTTCTCCTCGGCAATGTGAGCGGTCACACTCAGGCAACAAGAAATGTGACCGGTCACATCTGCGCACCTCCACGTCCCCCCAAGGGCTCTGACGCCCGCAGCACGCAAGGAGGTTGTCTCGCCATGAGGAGGAAACATGCCTGGTCAGCGATGCTGGCGGTGGTCCTGTTGACGGGTGCCGTGCACGCCGCCCCCGCCCAGGCCGCGTCTCAGCTCGTCGTCGATCTCGGCAGCTCGACCGGCGCGCTCAGGTACGGAGCCACCGGCTTCCTGTACGGGCTCGGCGACGAGGGCATCCCGAACGAGACCATGCTCGCCGCCCTCAAACCGCAGGTCACCGCCCAGAAGGCGCCTGACGGCCTGCAGCACCCGAACGGCGACGCGCTCAAGATCGCCCCCATGTTCAAACGCGCCGGCGGCCGCGAGATCCAGATCTACATGCAGGACGTCTACAAGCAGTGGCCGTACGAGAACCTGGGCATCAACGACTACCTGGCCAAGGTGGACACGATGGTCAGGAAGGTCGTCGCCGACCCGTACCGCACCTCGTACGTCTACGTCCCCTTCAACGAGCCCGACCAGATCTGGTACGGCGGCAACCTCGCCGGGTTCATGAACGACTACCGGACCGTCTACCGCCGGATCCGCTCCCTCGACCCCGGCGCCCGCATCGCGGGTCCGAACTTCGCGAGCTACCGCTCGGCCGACATCCGGACGTTCATGCAGTTCGCCCGGGACAACGCCGTACTGCCGGACGTCACCACCTGGCACGAGCTCGGCGACGACTTCTTCACCAGCTGGCACACCCACCACGCCGACTACCGGGCGATCGAGTCCAGCCTGGGCATCTCCCCCAGGCCGATCACCATCAACGAGTACGGGCGCTTCTCCGGGGACCTCGGCGTGCCGGGCAACCTGGTGCAGTTCGTGGCGAAGTTCGAGAACAGCAAGGTCGACGGCTGCCTGGCGTACTGGACGACGGCCGGCGGGCTCAACGACCTGGTCACCAGGAACAACCAGGCGACCGGCGGCTGGTGGCTGTACAAGTGGTACGGCGAGCTGACCGGCAACACCGTGGCCGTCACCCCACCCGCTCCCGACGGCTCCCTCCAGGTCCTGGCCGCGCTCGACCAGGGCAAGAAGCAGGCCAGGGTGATCTTCGGCGGCAACAACCCGGCCAGCGGCACGTACGACACCAACCTGGTCGTCAAGGGCATCCCGGGCGCCCTGGGCACCACGGTCCACGCCGCCGTCTGGGGCGTGGACAACACCGGGCTGAACCCCTCCCCCGGCCCGTACAAGGTCACCGAGGCGGACTTCACGCCGTCCGGCGGCCAGATCACGATCCCGCTCACCGGGCTGAAGGGCTCCTCGGCGTACCAGGTGATCGTGACCCCGGACAAGGACCCGACCACCGGCTCCCGCTACGAGGCCGAGTACGCCGCCGCGCCGGGCGCGATCACCTACGGCCCGGTCTCCTCCGCGGACGGCGGCGCCAAGTTCGTGGTCACGGCCCCCTCGGACGGCTATTACAACGTGGACCTGCGTTACTCCGCCTCCGCCGCCCGCACGGCCAAGCTGCGGCTCAACGGCTCCGACCTGACCGACGTCAGCCTGCCCGCTGCCGCGAGCTGGAGCACCGTCACCACCAAGGTGTTCCTGACCGCGGGGATCAACCGCCTGGAGGTCAGCGCCGCCGGCGTCAACGTCGACTACCTCGACGTGTCGGCGACGACGGGGACGATCACCGCGTACGAGGCCGAGTCCAGCGCCAACACGCTCGGCGGCGCCGCCAGGGTGGCGGCCAACTCCGCCGCCTCGGGCGGGAAGTACGTCGGATATGTCGGCGCCGGCGCGGCCAACACGCTGCGCTTCAACAACGTCACCGCCGCCTCGGCCGGCCGCTACCGCCTGGTCGTCACGTACGCCAACGGCGAGCTGGGCGAGGGCGCCACCAACTACAACAGCAACATCGTCGACCGCTACGCCGACATCTCGGTCAACGGCGGCGCGACCCAGCGGCACTACTTCCGCAACACGCTGGGCTGGTCGAACTACCGGACCACGGTCGTGGACGTCACCCTGGCCGCCGGAGCGAACACGATCACGTTCGGCAACGCCTCCACCGGCTACGCGCCCGACATCGACCGCATCCAGATCGCCAAGCCAGTCGGCTGAGACAAGCCGATCGGTAAGAAGCAGCAGAGGAGATCCATGAACACCAGCGTCGTCTGGGGCCACCCGAGCCTGCGGGTCGTGCTCGACGTCTCACCCGACGGCCCGGTCGGCGTCCGGTCGCTGTCCGGCGGCGACGCCGCCACGGCGCACCTGCCCAGGGCGACGCAGCCGCTGGTGGAGCTGCTGGTCCCGGAGGAGGGCCGGGCGCGGGCCTCGCACCGCTTCTCCCGGACGGCCGTCGGCCTGCGCCTGGCCTACCGGGGCTGCGAACAGCGCAGGGAGGGGGCGTGGCACGTGCTGCAGCTCGACCTGCACGACGCGCGGAGCGGGCTGAGCGCCGAGGTGTTCCTGCGCTCGGCGGAGGGCGTCAGCGCGTTCCAGGTCTGGACGCGGGTGACCAACCGCGGCCAGGCCCCCGGGCTGCTGCTGGGCGTCACGTCGTTCGCCGCCGCCTTCGCGGGGGCGGTGGACGACCTGGACGTGGTACGGGCCGACAGCGAATGGCTGGGCGAGAGCCGCTGGGTCCGCGAGGCCCTGCGCGGGCAGGCCGTACCCGATCTCCGCCTGGGCGGCCACGGGCAGGACGGCCGCGGGCGGCTCGCGGTCGTCAGCACCGGCACCTGGTCGACCGGCTCCCACCTGCCCACCGGCGGCCTGATCGACCGCGCCGGCGGGCAGGCGTGGCTGTGGCAGATCGAGCACAACGGCGCCTGGCGCTGGGAGGTCGGCGAGCGGCTCGACGACCCGTATGTCGCGCTGCTCGGCCCGACCGACATCGACCACCAGTGGCAGCACCTGCTCCAGCCCGGCGAGTCGTTCACCACGGTGCCGGTGTCGGTGGCGGTGTCCGGCACGGGCCTGGAAGGGGCGGCCGCGGCGCTCACCGCGCACCGGCGGATGATCGTCCGGCCGCACCCCGACCGGGAGCGGCTGCCGGTGGTGTTCAACGACTACATGAACACGCTGTCGGGCGACCCGACCACGGCCAAGCTCCTGCCGCTGATCGACGCCGCCGCCTCGGCCGGGGCCGAGACGTTCTGCGTGGACGCGGGCTGGTACGACGACGGCGGCACCTGGTGGGACAGCGTCGGCGAATGGCAGCCGTCGCAGACGCGCTTCCCGCGCGGCATCGAGGAGGTCCTCGGCCGCATCAGGGAGCACGGCATGGTGCCGGGGCTGTGGCTCGAACCCGAGGTGATCGGCGTCCGCAGCCCCATGGCCGACAAGCTGCCCGCCGAGGCGTTCCTGCAGCGTGGCGGCGTACGCCTGGTCGAGCACGGCCGCTACCACCTCGACCTGCGCCATCCCCGCGCGATCGCGCACCTGGACCAGGTGGTGGACCGGCTGGTGGAGGAGCTCGGCGTCGGCTATTTCAAGCTCGACTACAACATCGACCCGGGCGCGGGCACCGACCTGGACGCCGACAGCGCCGGGGACGGGCTGCTGGCCTGCAACCGGGCCCACCTGGCCTGGCTGGACGGCGTCCTGGCGCGCCATCCGGGCCTCACCCTGGAGAACTGCGCGTCGGGCGCCATGCGCATGGACTACGCCATGCTGTCCCGGCTGCACCTGCAGTCCACCAGCGACCAGCAGGACTTCCGCCTCTACCCGCCGATCGCGGTGTCGGCGCCGATGTCCGTGCTGCCCGAGCAGTCGGCGAGCTGGGCGTACCCGCAGCCCGACATGTCGGACGAGGAGATCGCCTTCGCGCTGTGCACCGGCATGCTGGGGCGGCTCTACCTGTCCGGCCACCTGGACGGGATGAGCCCCGCCCAGCTCGACTCGGTCCGCGACGCCGTACGCGTCCACAAGGAGATCCGCGCGGACCTGGCCCGCGCGACGCCCGTGTGGCCGCTGGGGCTGCCACGCTGGGGCGACCGCCATCTCGCCCTGGGTTTGCAGACGGCCGACGTCACATACCTTGGCGTATGGCGACGCGACGGGGCGAAGCCCGTACGGCTGGACCTGCCACATTTGGCGGGCCGCGCGGTCGAGATCGACGTGATCTACCCGCGGCACCTGCCGGACTGGGCTCGCGACTGGCAGCCCGGCACCGGCGTGTTGACGCTCACCCCCTGCTGCGACGAGCCCCACTCCGCCCGGATCCTCCGCATCCGCACCGCCTCATGAAAGAGACCACCATGAAGACCACCTGGACGGCCGCCGCCGTCGCGACGGCGCTCGCGCTCGGCCTCGCCGCGTGCAGCGACCCCTCCGTCGAGACCCCCTCCGCCGCGCCCGCCACCGCCGCGGCCTGGCCCGACCCGGCCACCAAGCTCGACGGCGTCAAGCTGACGATCTGGGCCGCCCAGAACAGCAACACCGTGCCCAAGGCGGTCATCGCCGGGTTCCAGCAGGCGACGGGCGCGACGGTCGAGGTCGTGACGATCCCGGACCCGTACGAGCAGGGCATCCAGACCAAGGTCGCCACCGGCGACAAGCCCGACCTGGCGTTCTGGCAGCCGACCGCGTCCATGCTGACCGCGATCAACGCCAAGGCCAACCTCCAGCCGCTGAACGACGCGCCGTGGCTGGCGCAGCTGTCGCCGGACCTGAAGGACATCACCGGCATCCTGGACGGGGCCCGGTACGCGGCCCTCATCACGAGCCCCGCGGTCGAGGGCGTCTACTACAACAAGGAGGTCTTCGCCGCCAACAAGATCACCAGCACGCCGAAGAACTTCGACGAGATGGTGAAGCTGGGGCGCACGCTGAAGGCCAAGGGCGTCACGCCGTTCTTCGAGATGGCCGGCGACAAGTGGGCGACCCAGTGGTGGGTGCAGGTCCAGCTCGCGGACGCGGCCAAGGACGGCCTGTGGGAGCGGATCAACACGGGCAAGGAGACGTTCAACGGCCCGGCCGTCGTGGGGGCGATCAAGACGTACAAGTCGCTGATCGACGAGGGGCTGTTCAACTCCGACATCAAGACCGCGAAGTTCGAGGACCAGGGCGCGGCGCTGCTGGCCGGCAAGGCGGCCATGGTCGTGCAGGTGAACTCGTTCTTCGGGCAGCTGCAGGCCTCGGCCGACACCGCCACGCTGAACAAGAAGATCGGCTTCTTCCCGATCTCGCCGTCGGGGAACGTCGGCACGTTCATCCCCGACCAGTCGAACGCGCTGGTGGCGTTCAAGACCGGGGACGCCAAGCGCGAGGCCGCGGCGCGGCAGCTGCTGGCGTACTGGATGGGGCCCGGCTACAAGGACTTCGTCGCCGACCGCAACACCGTCTCCCTGGAGCCGTCGGTGCCCAGCCCGGCGGGCGTGCCGCAGGCGCTGCTGGACGTGCACGCCGCGCTGCCCACCGCGGTCGGGTCGATGCAGGCGCTGGCGGTGGCCAACCCGGACCTGTACCTGAACCTGGCCGACATGATCACCGGGACCATGACGCCGGAGAAGGTCGCCTCGGCCACCCAGGATCAGTTCGCCCAGCTCGCCAAGGCCGCCGGGGCGAGCGGTTTCTGACGTGCTGATCACCACCTCGCGGCAGGCCGCCTCCCGCACGACGACCGCGACCCGCGGGCGCCCGGTCGTCGGGAGGCGGACGCACCCCATGTGGTTCATGGCTCCGGCGTTCGCCATCCTGCTGGTGTTCTTCTTCCTGCCGACGCTGTTCAACTTCGTCTACGCCTTCACCGACTGGTCGGGCTTCAAGAGCGCGATCCGGCCCGTCGGTCTGGACAACTTCACCGACCTGGCCTCCAACGGCACGCTGTTCCGGTCGCTGCGGGTCACGGTCGTGTACGCGGTGCTGGTGGCGCTCTTCCAGAACGCGTTCGGCTTCGGCCTGGCCGTGCTGCTCGAACGCGACACCTGGCTCAACCGGGTGGCCAGGGTGTTCTTCCTCATCCCGGTGCTGATGTCGGCCCTCGCCGTCGGCTACATCTTCCAGGCCCTGCTCAAGCCGACGGGCGGCCTGAACCGGCTGCTCGGGATCGACTACGCCTGGCTGGGTGACACCACCTGGACGGTCGTGGTCGTCGCGCTGATCCACGCGTGGAAGTGGATGGGGCTGTCGATGCTCATCTACCTGGCGGGGCTGAAGACCGTCCCGGAGGACATCGTGGAGGCCGCCCACATCGACGGGGCGTCGCGGTGGCGTACGTTCTGGGCGGTCCGCTTCCCGCTGCTGGCGCCCGCGATCACGTTCAACGTCGCCACGGCGCTACTGGGCTCGATGAACGGCTTCGACATCGCCCAGGCCACCACCGGCGGCGGGCCCGCCCGCACGACGGAGATCCTGAACATCTTCATCTACCGCACCTTCGGCCAGGGCCTGTTCGCGCAGGCCACGACGATGAGCCTGGTGCTGTTCCTGCTGGTGGCCCTCATGGCCTTCCCTGTCATCTACGTGCTGCGCAAGCGGGAGGAGATCCTGTGACCCCCGTCGTCCCCGACCGCCGCGGTGTGAGCGACGCGCCCGTGTGGCGCCGGCTCCAGCCCGTGGTCACGTTCGTGCTCGTGGTGCTGTCCATCGGCATCCCGCTGTGGCTGGTGCTGGTGACGGCGGCCAAGTCCCGCGGCGAGGCGCTCACGCCGGACCTGTCGCTGCCGACCGAGTGGCACCTGCTGGAGAACCTGCGGCAGGTGTGGGGCGACGGCGAGGTCCTGCGGGCGTCGCTGGGCAGCCTGCTCGTCGTCGTGCCCTCGGTGATCGGGGTGCTGCTGTTCGGGTCGATGGCGGCCTGGATCCTGGCCCGCCGCGCCACGCGGATCAACGCCGTCCTGTACGCGCTGGCGATCAGCGGCATCGTGCTCCCGCCCGCCGTCGTGACCGTCGTCCTGCTGCTGCGCCAGCTCGGCCTGGCCGGGAGCGCGGTCGGGATGATCGGCGTCTACATGGGCATCTACATGTCCACGGTGATCTTCTTCGTCACCGGCTTCGTGCGGACCATCCCCACCTCCCTGGAGGAGGCGGCGCAGCTCGACGGGGCGAGCCCGATGCGGGTGTTCTGGCTGGTGGTGCTGCCGCTGCTGCGCCCGGTGCTGGCCACGGCCACCATCCTGGTCTGCCTGTACGTGTGGAACGACGTCTTCTACGCCTTCTTCGTGATCGGCGGACGACTGGACACGCTGCCCCTCAACCTCTTCCGCGTGGCCAGCGCCGGGCTCTATCTCAACAACTGGCACCTGATCTTCGCGTACGTGATCCTGATGAGCCTGCCGCTGGTCGTGGTCTTCGCCGTCGCCCAACGCAAGATCATCTCGGGTATCACCAGCGGCGCCGTCAAGTAGCCGGCCGGTCAGCCCCTGAAGAGCAGCGAGTCCAGTCCCCTGCGCACGCCGGTCTCCTCGCCCGCGTGGCGCACCGCCAGCAGCGTCCCGGCCACGTACCGGCTGGGGTCGGTGCCGGGGTCGTGCCGCATGACCAGGCGTTCCCCCGGACCGCCGAACACGATCTCGGTGCTCACCACGAAACTGGGCAGCCGTACCGAGTGGATGCGGCTCCCGGCGACCTCGGCGCCGCGCGCCTCCACCGGGCCGTGCAGCTCGCCGAGCGGCACGGTCGGCTCGGGCGTGCGGACCGTCCATCGCGGCCGCCCGGCGCAGCACGGTCGCCATCACGGAGAAGTTCCCCGCCGCGATCACGCCGTCACTCCAAGCGTCCGGGCCTCCCGTCACGACGCCTTCTGCCAGACCGACACGTGGCTCCTGCTGTCACCGGTGAAGGGCTCGCGCTCCCAGCCGGCCCACCGTTCGCGCAGGGTCATTCCGGCGATCCGCGCCATCAGGTCGAGCTCGGACGGCCAGACATAGCAATGCGCCGTCGAGCGGGTCTCCAACTGGCCGTCCACGACCCAGTAGTGATGGGAGACGGCGATCTGCGACGCCACGTCGTACTCCTCGAAACCCAGATGCGCGGGGGTCACGGTGAACGGGTGGACGGTCTGGCCGGGCGGGAGCCGCCGGAGCTCCGGGACGTACACCTCGATGACGAAACGGCCGCCGGGCTCCAGCTGGGCCGCCACCGTGCGGAAGCACTCCACCTGCTCTTCTTGGGTCGTCAGGTTGGTGATGGTGTTGCGCACCAGATAGGCGAGTGCGAAGGTGCCGCCCGCCCTGGTCGTGGCGAAGTCGCCGATGGTCACACCGATGTTGTCCGCGCCCGGCTTGGTCCGCAGCTGCGCCACCATGGCCGGCGACAGCTCTATCCCGTGCACCCGGACACCGCGCCTGCTGAGCGGCAACGCGATGCGGCCGGTGCCGATGCCCAGCTCGAGAGCGGCGCCCGATCCGGCCAGCTCGGCGAGGAAGCCCACCGCGGGGTCGACGACGGCCGGATCGAACAGTTCCGGCCATTTGGCTTCGTACGTCTGCGCTGTCCGTTCGTCGAAGTGGTTCTCCGGCACAGACCCACTGTGCCCAGGACGCCGGGCGGCCGCCACCGATTAACCCGGCCCTCGCCTCGTGCCCGGCCCGGGATCGGCGGGCCGGGAGAGCCGGGGCGGTCAGGCGCAGGTGTAGCCGGAGGGGAGGGCGGTGTTGCCGTTGGGGCGGGTCGCCTGGAAGCCGACGCCGGTGGTGGCGGCTCCGGGGGCGAGGGTGCCGTTGTGGCCGGCGTTCTTGATGGTCACGGTCTGCCCGCTGACGGTGGCGGTGCCGTTCCACGAGCCGGTCAGCGTGTGCCCGGCCGGCAGCGTGAAGGTGACCGTCCATCCGTTGATCGTCGAGGTGCCGGTGTTGGTGATGGTCAGGGGCTGGATGACGTACCCGGTGGCCCACTGGGTCTGGACGGTGGGGACGGCCGTGCACGTTCCGGTGGAGGTGCCGGGCTGGGTGGTGACCTGCGCGGTGTTCGAGACCGGCGAGGTGTTGCCCGCGGCGTCGCGCGCCCTGACCTGGTAGCGGTAGGTGGTGCTCGGGGTCAGGCCCGTGTCGCTGAACGAGGTCGTGGCCGAGGTGCCGACCTGGGTGAACGTGCCGCCGCTCGCGCCGGGCGCGCGCAGGATGTCGTAGCCGGCGACGCCGGTGTCGTCCGTCGAGGCCGTCCAGCCCAGGGTCGTGCCCGTGGACGAGGTCGCCGAGGCCGCCAGGCCGGCCGGGGCCGTCGGCGGCGAGGTGTCGCCACCGCCGGTCGTCGTCGTGAACGTGACCGGTGGCGAGTCGCCGGACAGGTTGCCCGCGCCGTCCCGTGCCCGCACGTACACCTGGTACTGGGTGTTCGCGGTCAGCCCGGTGAGGGTGATCGAGTTGGTGGCGGACTGGCCGAGCTGCGGGTCGGTGGTGCCCTGCTTGCGGTAGACGTTGTAGCCGGCCAGGCCGGAGCCGCCCTGGTCGGTGGACGCGGCCCAGGTCAGCGTGGCGCCGGTGGCGGTCACGTTGGACGCGGCCGGGGTGCCCGGCGTGCTCGGCGGGGTGGTGTCGCCGGAGTCGCCGAGCGTGGGAGTCTGCCAGTCTCTCCACTCGGCCAGATTGCCGAGCGCCTTGGACGAGATCCTGATCGCGCCGGGGGCGTTGCCCGTCTTCAGCAGGAACTTCTGGATGTTCTGCTGGAGCGGGGTCCGCCATTCCGCCCTGTTGGCGCAGTGGTTGCCGTCCTGGATGTCGGACCAGTACGTGATGTTCTCTCCCGCGCCGAGCGCCTTGTAGACCTCCGCCCCGCCCAACGCCGCCACGCTGGCGGACTTGGGTCCGAGATTGGTGATGTGCGGATTGTCCATGATGAACAGTCCGCGCGGCGCGACCATGGCCACCATTTCATGCGTGTCCACCGGCAGCCTGGCCGGGCTGCTCGTGAAGGAGCCGAACGCGTCACCCAGCCACGGCTGCTCTCCGTACGCGCTGCTCAGGCTCTGGGCGCCCTCCCCGGGAATTCCGCGGAAGATGGGAACGCCGGCACTGCCCGACTCGATCGGCATGGTCAAGGCGATGCGCTGATCGAACGCGCCGATCACGAAAGCGCCCTTTCCGAAGCGCGAGCATCCCGTGACGCCGGTCGCATCCGCTTTGAGAATGCCGCCGCCCGACTGTTCGATGACGTCGATGATCCGGCTCACGCCCCAGGCCCAGGCGAGCAGCAGCCCCGTGCTGCTGGAGGAGCCGTAGATGCTGTAGAACGCGCCTTGCTTGTTGTTGCGCGGCGTGCCCTCTTTCCCGACCGCGTACGGGTCGTAATTGATGACGGCGGCGCCGGCCGCTTTGATGGCGGCCGTGTCCGCGCCGAATCCGCCCACGACCACGACGGCCGGGAAAGGTCCGGAACCACTCGGCAGATCGACGCTCGCCGAGAAACTCGAGCTCTTGCCGTTGTGGTTCACGTTCACGGTGATACCGGTCCTCGAAACCGTTCCGGTGACGCCGGCCGGTTTTCCCGGCTTCTCGCCGTAGACGAATTTCTCCGCCAGCTTCTTGATCTCCTGGCGTCGGCACCGCCAGTCGGACCTGGCGGAGATGCGCGTACCGTCCAGCTTCTTGAAGGGGTCGGGAAGCTTGGAGTTGGTGGGTAAGGAGCCTGCGTCGGGCAGGCCGGTCACCGTGCAGTCGGCGCCCTCGTCCTCGACTCCGGCCGCCGCGACGGCCTCGGGGGGCGCTACCGTCACCGCTCCGGCGATCGACAGCGCCGCTGCCGCCGTCAGCGCGACGACCCTGGTACGGATCTTGGAGCGGGCCAAGCTGGTGATCACCAGGGCTCTCCCTTCCGGGTGGAGTGTTGGCGATCAGTCTGGGAATGCCTATGAAACATGTCAATATAAGACAGAAATATTTCAAAGATCAATCTTTTGCCGGGATTGTGAACTGGGAATATGTCAGCACGACTGTCGAAACTTTCGGAGATGGGGCGACGTATAGGGCACCTCTGTCTCCATAGAGCCCGCTATTCCGAAAGTTTCGAGATATCGCCGTTCGAGCCGCCGACGTACACGAAGCCGCCTGCCACGACCGGTCTGGTCTCGATGGGGCCGCCGGTCGGGAAGCTCCGGCGCACCGTGCCGGTGGCGGGGTCGAGCGCGTGCAGCGTTCCCGCGCCGTCCCCGATGTGAATGGTCCCGCCTGCCGCGACCGGGCCCGCCGGGCGGCCCTTGCCCAGCGGGAACGACCATCGCGACGCGCCGGTGGCGGCGTCGAGCGCGTGCAGCATGCTGTCGGCGCCTGTGGCGTACACGAGTCCGGAGGCCACGGCGGCATCCCATCGGTAGCCGGGTTTGTCGCCTTCGGTCCGGAAGCGCCACAGCCCCGTGCCGGAGGCGGCGTCCAGCGCGTACGTCGTGCCGTCCCTGCCGCCGAGGTACACGGCCCCGCCGGCCGCCACCGGTCGGAAGTCGACGGAACCGGCGATCTCCGAGCTCCACCGGGCCTTCCCGGAGGCGGCCTCCAGGGCGTGCACCTCGCCGTCGGTGCTCGCGGCGTAGACGACCCCGTCGGCCCGCGCCAGATAGGTGTGGTCTCGTGCTCCGCCGGCCCGGAAACGCCATTTCCGGGCTCCCGAGGCGGCGGCCAGCGCGTACACCATGCCGTGGTCGCCGCCGACGTGGACGACGTCGCCGGCCAGCACAGGGTCGGGGTTGAGGACGTCGCCCTCCGGCCGGAAGGCCCACGCCCGCCTGCCGGAGGCGGCGTCGAGCGCCACGACCTCGGCGTTCGCGGACCAGGCGGGGCTCCTGGTCCAGACGTAGAGGCGGCCCGCCGCGCCCACCAGGTCGCCGGCCACGTTGAGCCTGCGGCTCCACCTCGGGCGGCCGGTGGCGGCGTCCAGCGCCGTCAGCCTGCCGGACGTGTTCGCGACGAAGACGGTGCCGTCCATCACCACGTGATCGAACTGAACGGGGCCGCCGGTCCGGAAGCTCCACCGCGGCCCGCCGGTGGCGGCGTCCAGCGCGGAGACCGTGCCGTCGCCGCTCGTGGCGTAGACGACTCCGCCGGCCACCACCGGCTCGGCGTGGACGGCCCCGTCGGTCGGATGGATCCAGCCGCGCTCGCGGACGGGGCCGGAAGCGCGGGCGCCCGGCCGGTAGCGGGCGAGCAGGTTGTCCCGCAACAGCGGGGAGAGGAGCCGCACGGCCTGCCGTGAGGTGGAGCTCAGCCGGACGATGACGGGGCCCGCGTTGACGATCGTCGCGCCGTGGAGTCCGTTCGTCCTGGCCACGGTGTAGGAGAGGAAGTCCGGGCGCTGGGTGGTGAGGTCGGCGGCATCGGCCCCCTTGACGGCGTCCACCTCGGCGGTGAACAGCTTTCGCGCGGCCGCGCTCGACGGGGACACCCATTCCACGGAGAGCGAGACGACGGCGCCGTCGTCCGTGGGCGGTATCCAGTCGCATGTCGCCGGTTGCGGCAGCGCCGGATCGTCCTGTCCGGGCACCGCGCGGTAGCCGTCCGCGAGGACGGACAGGTCACGGCCGGCCAGCAGGGAGCAGGCGTCCGGCCAGGCGCTCGCCGGGACGCCGCCGAACCGGGCGGACCCGTGGGAGAGCCCGTAGCTCAGCTTGTACGCGGTGAGGCGGCCGTCACCGTAAACGAAAGCCAGGTCCCGGATCGCCCCGACGAGGGACACCGACCGCGCGGGCAGGTCGAGCGGCAGCGCGCCGAGCCGTCCGGTGGCGGGGTCCAGGGAGGTCAGGTACGCGGGCAACGGCCATCCGTTGTGCAGGAGGAGCGCGCCGTTGCCGGCCGTCACGGGGTACGAGCCGGCGAACAGGGGCGCGCTCCAGCGGGTCGGGTTCATGACCCGCGCGGCTTCCGAGGCGGTGGACGCCGGGCGGCCGTCCGGACCGTAGAAGAAGTCCTCCTCCCCCACCGAGGCGTGGACATATCCATCCGCATTGGCCGTGAGGGTCATCGGCGGGCCTCCGTCCGGCGGCGAGGCGAGCGACGACAGCAGGCGCGCCCAGCCGGGCCGCAGCGTGCGCGGATCCATCGAGGCGAGCCGCACCTGGCTGCTCGCGCAATAGCTGAGCAGCATCACCGATCGGGCGGTCGCGGCGCCTCGAAGGTCGCAGCCTCGCGGGTACGTCACCCGCGCCGTGGTCGCGCCGGTCCGGAGATCGAGGGCCTGGAGGTCGAAGGGTTCGGCGGGCCGCTCGAACACCACGATGCCGCGCTCGGTCACCATGATCCGCGGCCCCCGGTACACGCCGGCGCCGATCGCCGGGGGCCGATGGGTGGAGACGGCGATCGTGCGCCGCCACAGCGTGGTGCCCGTGGCCAGGTCCAGGCCGGTCAGGGCATGGGCGGCGACGTCGGGCGTTCCTCGCGACACGACCAGCGTGTCCGCCGCGAGCCACACGCCGGTGACGGGCGCGGCGGGAGCCGGGCCTGCGGGGACGGTGCGCCGGAGCTCACCTGTACGCGGATCGTGGATCCGTACGGTGCCCTGTTGGGTCGCCATGGCGACCGCGCGGCCGGACACGGCGTAGCGCGGAGTCTCGAAGGGCGGCTCCCCGGTGCCGGCGTCCGCGGGCGCCGACCACGCCACGCGCCACTCGACGGGTACGAGCGAGAGCCGCGGAGCGTCCGCGGACGAGCAGGCCGCCAGGACCACCACGAGCAGGATCGCCCCCGCGCGCCGCCCGAGCACGGTCAGCACCCTTTGATCTTCTGGATCTTACGCTCGATCGCGCACGCCTGGCCGCGCGAGATCGGCTGCCAGCCGCCGAGCGAGGAGACGGCGTAGTAGGCACTGTAGGCGTCGGCGATGCCGGTCACCCGGAACGGGCTCTTCCCCGGCCCCTCGATCGTCACCTGCTCGGTCCGGTCCTCCGCCAGCACGGTGACCAGGAGATCGAACTCGTAATACGCCGCCGCGCCCTTGATCGACAGGGAGAGGGTGACCGGCTCGTCCCGTTTCAGGTCTATCTGCTTCTTCCTGAAATACGAAGCGTCCTCTGCGGTGGCGAAGCGGGGAGCCGGCTCGTCGAGGTCGGCGGAGAGCTCGATGGTGTCGGCCTCGCCGGCGGGGGTGTAGACCAGCAGCGCGCCGTCCGACACCGGCTTGCGGTCGAGGACCCGCGGCTCGATGTCGACGATGCGTACGCTGCTGCGGTTGCCGATGAGGACGACGGTGACGTTCGCCTGTTCGAGCGGGGCCCGGCGATGGCTCGCCATGATCGTGTCACGGCCCGAACCTGACGTGTTGCCCAGCAGGGCCGCTCGTTCTCCGGGGTCGGTCACCGGCATCCTCAGGGCGGTGTCCTGCGCGGAGTAGTCGACGGCCACGTGGCCGACCTTGATCGGGGGCGCTCCGCTGATCCGGTCGACCGTGTCGGGTCCGCGGGCGTTGAACCAGGCGGTGAACACGGCGCCGACCGCCGCGATGAGCACGGCGCTGAGAATGCCCGCCACCCACGTCCGCGTGGCCTTCCACCGCCCGGCCCCGGCCTCCTCGGGTCGAGAGGCGGGAGCCTCGTCGGCTCCAGCGGATTTCGCACGCCTTTTGCGGCGCGCTTTGGCCATGAGGCGTCCCCCTGTGCACGGCGAACGGCGACTGACTCTCCCCTTGCTGTATACCTATACGGCTGCGCGCCGTGATGTGGGGCTGTCGACGAATTTCCTATGGCACGGATGGGGCCCGCCCGCTCGCCTTCGTCAGCGGCTGAAGGACGGCTGGTTGGCGGCGAGGGTGCGGACGGCCGAGACCACGGCCTCGCGGCGCCGGGCCAGGGCCGCCTTGTCGTCCTGCTCGTCGAGGACGAGGCGGCACAGCTGGGGGACGGCGAAGTTCCAGGCGACCAGCCCGAGCACGGTGAACATCCAGTCCTGGGCGGCGCAGGTGCGCTCGGGCCCGTCCAGTCCGGCGCCGACGCCGGCGTCCACGAGGTCGCGCACGTTGCCCCGATAGGCCTCGCGGCGTTCGTCCTCGCCCTGGACGGGACCCTGGCCGCTTTCCAGGGCCTCCCAGAGCAGCAGCCTGATCAGGTCCGGGTGGTCCTGGTACCAGTCGAACAGCTGCCCGACGGAGTCGGCCACCGCGCCGGGATCGAGGGCGTTGGCGTGGCAGACCTCGTCGACCTTGGCCCGCACCACGGCGCCGAACAGCTTCTCCTTGCCGCCGAAGTACAGGTAGATCGCCTGCTTGTTGGCCTTGGCGGCGGCGGCGATGCGCTCGACCCGGGCGCCGGCCAGGCCGTGCGCGGCGAACTCGGCGGTGGCGGACTGGAAGATCCGCTGTCGGGTGGCCTCCGCGTCGTAGCTCATGAACTGAATTAAACCATCCAGTTGACTTTCTGCGCGACATCCGCTTCGATCTAAACCAACCAGATGGTTTATTGCTGAGGAGACATCATGTCCATAGCTCCCGTACCGGTCCGCTCGCCGCTGCCCACCGGTCTGGCCGGCTCCACCGTCGTCCTCATCGGCGGCACCTCGGGCATCGGCCTGTCCGCCGGCGTGCTGCTGGGTGGGGTGGGCGCCCGGGTCGTGCTGGTCGGCCGCGACCAGGCCAGGCTGGCCGCCGCCGTGGACCGGGTACGCGACGCGGCCCCGGCGGACGGCCCGGCGGACGGCCCGGTGGACTCGGTGCTCGGCATTTCCGCGGACGGGTCGGACGAGGACGCGCTGGCGGAGATCTTCGAGCGGGCCGGGCAGGTCGACCACGTGCTCGTGACGGCAGGCGGCCTGGGTGGCGCGGGCCCGGTGACCGAACTCTCCCACGACGACCTTCGCTCGGCCCTGGACACCCGGCTCTGGGGGGCGGTCGTCGCCGCCCGGCTCGCGGCGACCCGGCTGCCGGCGGGCGGTTCGATCACCTTCACCTCGGGCACGTACGTCATCCGCCCGATCCCCGGGATGACCGGCCCGCTGGCGGCCGTCGGCGCCGTCGAGACCTTCACCAAGGCGCTCGCCGTCGAGCTCGCGCCGAAGCGGCTCCGGGTGAACGCCATCCGCTACGGCACCTTCGACACCCCGCTGCTGCGCACGCTGTCCGGGCTCGACGGCGACGACGCGGTCGCCAAGGCCGGGGAGGGCTCCCCGCTCGGCCGCTTCGGCACCGCCGAGGAGGCCGCCGCGTCGGCGCTGTTCGTGATGGCCAACAACTACGTCACCGGCCAGGTGATCACCGTGGACGGCGGGCAGAGCCTGGCCTGAGCCGACCGGGGTGAGCGGCCCGGGCGCCGCTCACCCTTGTCCGCTCGTCGCTCGTTTCTGACCGCTCATCGTAAAGATCTTCAATGCTGCATACCGTATGTGGTACGCGTGTCAGGTGGCAAGATTCCTCGACCGTTCCCGGATCGTGGCGGCACCCGGCTGGAGCCGGTGGCTGGTGCCGCCCGCCGCACTCTCGGTCCACCTCGCGATCGGGCAGGCGTACGCGTGGAGCGTGTTCAAGCCCCCGCTGGAGTCCTCCCTTCACCTGTCGGGCACGCAGAGCGCGCTGCCGTTCCAGCTGGGCATCGTCATGCTCGGCCTGTCGGCGGCCTTCGGCGGCACGCTGGTGGAGCGCAACGGGCCGCGCTGGGCGATGTTCGTCTCGATGGCCTGCTTCTCCTCCGGCTTCCTGCTGTCCGCGCTCGGCGTGGCCACCCGGCAGTACTGGCTGGTCGTGCTCGGCTACGGCGTCGTGGGCGGGATCGGGCTCGGCATCGGCTACATCTCCCCCGTCTCCACGCTGATCAAGTGGTTCCCCGACCGGCCCGGCATGGCGACGGGGATCGCGATCATGGGGTTCGGCGGCGGCGCGCTCATCGCCTCGCCGTGGTCGGCGCAGATGCTGGAGTCGTTCGGCACGAGCACGGGCGGGATCGCCACCACGTTCCTCGTGCACGGCGTGGTCTACGCGGTCTTCATGACGATGGGCGTGCTGCTGGTGCGCGTCCCGGCGGAGGGCTGGTCGCCGCCGGGGTGGACGCCGCCGGTGGTCGCGTCGAGGCCGCTGATCACCGACGCGGACGTCTCGGCCCGCAACGCGATCCGCACCCCGCAGTTCTACTGCCTGTGGGTCGTGCTGTGCTGCAACGTCACCGCGGGCATCGGGATCCTGGAGAAGGCCGCGCCCATGATCAGGGACTTCTTCGCGGGCACGGCCACGCCGGTCGCGGTGGGGGCGGCGGCGGGGTTCGTCGCGCTGCTGTCGCTGGCGAACATGACCGGCCGCTTCGTCTGGTCCTCCACCTCCGACGTGATCGGCCGTAAGAACATGTACCGCGTCTACCTGGGGGTCGGCGCGCTGCTCTACCTGGTGATCGCGCTGGCGGGCAACTCCTCCAAGCCGCTGTTCATCGTGTGCGCGCTGGGCATCCTGTCCTTCTACGGCGGCGGCTTCGCGACGGTCCCGGCGTACCTGAAGGACCTGTTCGGCACCTACCAGGTCGGCGCGATCCACGGCCGCCTGCTCACGGCCTGGTCCACGGCGGGCGTGCTCGGCCCGCTGATCATCAACGCCATCGCCGACGCGCAGAAGGCGGCGGGGCGGTCGGGGCCGGCGCTCTACACGACCTCCCTCTACATCATGATCGGGCTGCTGGCGGTGGGCCTGCTCGCCAACGAGCTGATCCGGCCGGTGAGCGACAGGTACCACGAGAAGCCGGCCGAGCCGGCCATGGAAGGGCAGGCGACATGACGTCCAGGCGGACCGCCCTGATGGTGCTGGCGTGGGCCTGGGTCGCGCTGCCCTTCGCGTTCGGCGTGTACGAGCTGGTGCTGAAGCTCACGCAGCTGTTCGACTAGGTCCGGAACTCGGTGGTGGGATCGAAGACCGCGAACGGGATGCCTCTGGCGCAGCTGGTGCCGCGAATCACCGAATGGCGTACCGGGCGTTTCAGGCCGTGCGGGCGGATCGGCTGTCCTGGGCGCCGTGTCCGCGCCCGGCACGGTGCCCAAGCGGGATCACCGCGGCGGAACGGCCGCGGAAGTGCAGGGTCAGCAGCGAGCCCGAACCGTTGTGTTCCAGGGTGACTTCGTCGCACAGGCGCTGGATCACCCACAGGCCGAACCCTCGTGAGCCGGTCGCATCCACCGTGGCGGCTGCCAGATGCTCCGGGGTCAGCCGGCCGCCGATGTCGAGGATCTCCACGATGACGCCGTCGTCGTGGCCGCGCGCGGTGATCAGGCCGGCCTGGCCGCCGTGGTCGAAGACATTGGTGACGGCCTCGTTGACCGCCAGCACCAGCCCGTCCAGCTGCTCACCGTTCAGCCCGTGATGCTCGCCGTGGACGCGCACCAGGTCGCGAATGTAGCCCAGATCGGGGCTGATGGGGCAGTGCAGCTCGAAATTCATCGCTCTCCGAGACCGCGGGCCGGGATTGGAGGGAAGGTTCGCGGGCTTTGGGGTTGTTTTCCGGCTGGCTGATCGTTAAACACCGGGGGTGTAATCTGCCGCGTGACGAGCAGCATGGAGTGGCGCCTCGGCGAGGCGGCAGTGGGCGAGGATCAGGATGGCTTCTGGGCGCCATCCGCGTCGTGGCCGCACATCGCGACGGCGGCCTGCTGAGCGTCGGCATAGATGGTCAGTAGCGACCACACGCCGGTGATCTGCAGGATCCGCGCGGGCCTACCCTGCGCGGCGGCCACGCGAAGAAGGCCGCCCTGCTCGCCTACCGCGGCGTGCAACCGGAGCAGGACGTGCAGGCCGCGGCTGTCCAGGAAGGTCAGCCCACCCAGATCGAGGACCATGCCCGAGCCGGGGCGGCGCTGCGACTCGGCGTAGGACTCCAGCTCGTGAGCGTTGGTGGCGTCGAGCTCGCCCGTCACTGTGATCAGCACGCCGCCGGGCAGGTCGCGGCAGCTCAGGCTCAGGGGCGACATTGCACCTGAGCAAATCTCTTCCGAACAGGGCTCACCCATCACCCTCTCTACTCCACGGCGCCGATCGGTTTCGCCTCCTACTCTTGTCTCGCCGTCGCGGCTCGTCTGCACACCAGGCGAAGCATTGTCCGCACCGCTGTCCGAGAAACGAAATCGGCCGTCCCCATCCGCCCGCAGGCCGGGCTTCCTGCCGCAGGGCGCCGCTCAGTGGTGACGCGGTTCGGCCGAGGCATTCAGGGTTTCGCTGGGCGCGCACCCGTACACGGTCTTGTAGGAAAGGGCGAAACGCCCCGGGTGGAAGAAGCCCCAGCGGGCCGCGGTCGCGGCCACCGTGGTGGCAACGGGATCGCCGGTTTTCAGCTCGTCGTGCGCGCGGGCCAGCCGGACTTGGCGCAGGTGGCCCAGCGGGGTGGTGTTCAGGTGCCGGTGGAAGGCGTACTGCAGGGCGCGGGCGCTGACCCGGGCCGCGGTGGCGATCTCGGCGATGCCCACGGGCATGTCGGCGTGCTCGTCGATGAAGGCGATCGCGCGGCGCAGCGTCTGGGGATGGGCGTCATGCCGGTCCATGCCGGTGGCCTCGGTGCCGGCGTTGCTGGGCAGGGCCGCCAGCACACTCGCGGCCAGCAGCTGCCCGGCGGTGGAGACCACGAGGGGCTCGCCGGCCAGGTCCGGGTCGGCCAGGACGTCGTCGCGCAGGTAGGCGATGGTGCGCTGGAGATGCCGGCCGGTGGCGGCGGAGACGGGCCGGTGCCCCAGCAGCCGTACCGGCTGCGGCCGGCGACCCGGGAGAGTGTCGGCCACCTGCTGCAACAGCTCCGCGTCGAACATGACGATGTTGTAGTGCGAGCGGCGGATCTCACCCGCGTAGGGCCGATCCGGCGGCGCGAACAACACCGCGTCCCCCGGCCCGAACACGTCCTGCTCGCCCCCCGCGACCTGCTGGACGATGGACCCGGACTCCACGGTGCACAGGCACACTTTGCCGAGCGGGTTCACGTCGTAGCTCATGGCGTACTCCAGCTGCAGCTGGTCGATGCTCACCGGTCCCATGACCTGACGCGAGATCCAGGTCCGCGGACGCTCCACGTCGGACCCGATGCGCATCTTGGCGTAAGCCTTGCTGAGGAACTCCTCGGTCTGCCCGATATCCCGGCTGTCGAAGGTCAACGGCTCCATGGCACCCTCCGCTCGCGGCACGTCCCGTAGCCACACCCGTGACATCTTCGAGACCCGCGTGCAGGCGCCGGAGCAAGGTGACTGATTAACCGACCATACCGTGACGATAGTCCGCGGCAGACCTCCGCGGCGGTGTTCGGGGCCGTGCTCGTCGTCACCTCACGCGTCCTGGTGCCGCTTTTCCCGCCGGCCCAGGTGCCGTTCAGTGACACGGTGAACGTGGAGCGAGAACGAGTGCGGCGAGGAGGGTCAGGCGATGCGGTCGAAGTCCCATAGATCGCTTCCCTTCAGACCTCCGACGAATACAGCAGCCATAGCCCTCGGTCAAGAGACTTGACGCGCCAACGCGCTAAGTGATCCTATGACTCGTGATAGGAAAGTTTCCTAATGGAGGGTCGATGCGATTACTCACCGCGAGCGCGCTGACCGCCGGACTGCTGCTGCCCGCCCTCCCGGCCGCGGCCGACCCCGTGGAATCGGGGCCGTGGACCTCGTACTCGCCCACGTTCACCGTCCAGGAGCGGGGCTGCGGCGACGTCGGCGATCTGACGTTCAAGCTGACCTGCTCGACCGACAGCGGCGACCAGCGGGCCGAACGGCGCTACGCCACCTACTCCGACGGCACGCGCCAGTTCGAGGGCTACTTCAAGATCACCAGCCTGCCCGGTTCGCGGATCAGCCTCAAGCAGACGTTCAAGACCACGGGCCCGTTCTTCATGCTCGCCGTCGAGCGCGGCGGACGGCTGTACGCGGTGCACGGCGGCGACACGATCGCCACGGGCGCGACGATCGGCACCACGGTCCGCGTCAACACCGTCCACGTGGTCGGCAGCGTGCACCGCACCTATATCAACGGGTCGCTGAAGCACACCGTGGCCAGCGAGAGCGGCAGCTTCTACGACAAGTTCGGGGCGTACCGGACGGCCAGCGGGCAGGGGCCCGCCACGGTCGAGTGGAGCGGCGTCCGCTTCTGGCGTAAGTAGCGGCGATGAGGGCCGGGATGGTGTTGGTGCTGGTGGCGACGGTGGTCGCCGGGTGCGCGGCCCCGCAGCAGGAGCGGCCGCAGGATCCGGCGGTCCGGCTGGAGGCCGCGCTCGTGTCGCCGACCGACATCGCGCTGCGCTGGCAGGGCGGTGATCCGGGCGCCGCCGGGCACGTGATCGAGTTCGCCACCGAGCCTCAGGGGCCGTACACGATCCTGGGTTTCCTGCCGCCGGAGCAGACCGCGTACACCCATCCCGACCTGATGCCGCGCACCACGTTCCACTACCGGCTGCGGCCCTACTACGGCGCGGCCTCCGCGCCCGTCGACGTCACGCTCGGCGACGGCCCGTACCCGAAGCCCGGCCCCGGCTGGGCCGAGCCGCGCGTGATCCCGGGAGGGTCCCCCGGGAGCCGGCCGGTGGGCGGCGAAGGGTGAAACCGCAGGTCGCCCTGCTCGGGCCAGGCCCGGGTGAGCGGCGGCTGGCCGGCGAGTCC